>JBDZVK010000409.1:0-2128 GCA_040255725.1 Actinomycetota bacterium | reverse complement strand
CGGTGGAGGTGGTTCACGATGATCTCCTTCGATCAGTCGGGAAGCGGTCGGCTGGGGGGAAGGTCGTCGACGCGGAGACTTCCGATGCCCAGACCCCTGGTGGCGGTCGAGCCGGAATCCCGATCCGGCTGGAGACCCATGGCCTCGTCCTCGACGTCGGTGATCGACCCCTCGGTGAACAGATAGGTCCGGAGCTGCTCGTCGAGCACCGGGTCGCGGCGTCGGAGCCACTCGAGCGTCATCGCTGCGTGCTCCTTCTCCTCGTCACGATTGTGCGCGAGGATCGCGGCGAGGGATTCGTCGTCGGTCGCGTCGACCCGCTGGTCGTACCAGTCGATCGCCTCGAACTCCTCCATGAGCGAGATGATCGCCCGGTGACGATCGAGCGTCTCCGGGCTCAGCCTGTCGACGGGTTCGTGGAAACCTTCACTGGCCATGGGTGCTCCTCGTAGCTCACGACGCGGGCTCGGGTCGACCTTATCGTGCCCGGGCAGGGACGCTTCGTGTCAGGTGACGTGGACGAGCCGGAGCGTGTCGCTGACCGGCTCGGTCGCCTCGGGGGCGCCGACCAGCACGGCGACCAGGTCACCGGTGCGGATGTGACCACTGCGCAGGCCCGCGGTCACCGCGGCCGACACGGTGCCGTCGGTCGTGCTGCGACGGTCGACGATCATCGCCTCGATGCCCCAGGCGACCGACAGTTCGCGGGCGACGGCAACCGAATCGGTCGCGGCCAGGATCGGCGCGGTCGGCCGGAACCGTGAGATCGCACGGGGGGTCGCGCCGCTCCCGGTGCACGCGATGATCGCGGCCACGTCCGCGTCCATGGCGGCTCGCCAACCGGCCGCGGAGATCGCTCCGGTGATGCGACGGTTGATCGGTGCGTCCACCGCCGTGGCCGACTGCTCGCGTCCGATCGCGCGCCCCCACGCATACGAATCGAACGCGGCATCGGCGCGGCCGGCGATCCGGTCCATCGTGGCGATCACCCGGACCGGATCGCGACCGATCGCGGTCTCGCCCGACAACATCACCGCACTGGTGCCGTCGAAGACGGCCGTGGTCACGTCGGTGACCTCGGCGCGGGTGGGAAGCGGTGAATGCACCATCGACTCGAGCATCTGGGTGGCGGTGATGACCGGGCGCCCGTAGGCGACGCCCGCGTGGATCACCTTCTTCTGGATGAACGGGATGTCCTCGAGCGCACAGCGGATCCCGAGGTCACCACGGGCGACCATGACGCCGTCGGCCTCGGCGACGATGCCGTCGAGCGCCGCGACCGCTTCGGGCGTCTCGATCTTCGCGACGAGCCGGGGCCCGTCCGCGCCGGCGACCTCCCGTGCCCGGACGATGTCGTCGGCAGAGGTCACCAACGAGATCGCCACGTAGTCGACGCGGGCGTCCCGGAGTCTCGCCAGCGCGGCGAGGTCGTCGTCGGTGGGCGACACCAGACGCAGATGGTTCGTGGGTACCGACACACCGGGACGTCCCTGGGTCACGCCGCCGGTCATGACCTCCGCGTCGGCGCCGTGACCGTCGGTGTCGAGCACCACCAGTTCGATGGCCCCGTCGCCGAGGACGACCCGGTCGCCGTCGTGCAGTGAGGTCGCCGCGTCGGGATGGTCGATGGCGATGCGGTCCGCGGTACTCGTGTCGTCGGGAGACGCGGCCTCGAGTCGGATGCGTGACCCGTCGGTGATGCGGACCCCGTCGTCGCCGAACGACGCCGCACGCACCTTCGGTCCGGGCAGGTCGGCGAGGATCCCGACGTGAGTGTCGGCGGCGTCCGCGACGGCGACGACCGACTCGATGATCTCGAGGGCTTCGTCGAGGCTGTTGTGTGCCAGCGACACGCGGGCCGCGTTCATGCCGGCGTCGACCATCGTGGCGAGCACGTCGGTGTCGGTCGATGCCGGACCCAGGGTGGCGACGATCTTGGTGCGACGATCCATGAGTGGCACGGTACCGACCCGGAAGGGCTAGGGTGCGCGACACAACTTCTGGTCCGTCCGTGACCGGGGGAAGTCCGGTGAGAATCCGGCGCTGACCCGCAACCGTGGTCGGAGGCAACGTCCTCCGCGAGCCGGGATACCCGATCACCATGACGTACCTTCCGACCCGTCGAGGC
>JBDZVK010000062.1:5185-11217 GCA_040255725.1 Actinomycetota bacterium | reverse complement strand
CAGCCAGAGCACCTGTTCGGCGTCGATGCGGGAGGCCGGCACGTCGTCGCCGGCCGCGACGCGGGCGAGTGCGTCGGCCTTGGAGTCTCCCGACACGGTGACGATCACCTGATGGGCGCGGGCGATCCCGGCGAAGGTCAAGGTCATCCGCGGGTGGGGATTGTTGCCGAGCGGATCGTCGTTCATCGCCACGAGCCGCCCGGGGTCGGCATCGAGCGCCGCCGACTCGGGGAACAACGACGCGGTGTGACCGTCAGGACCCAGCCCCAGGTGCACCAGATCGATGTGGCCGAGCTCGCCGAGGCGAAGCTGGTAGGGCTCGGGCCCTTCGGCGCACCGCATCAGGTACGTGGCGTTCGCCGCCCCCACGCGATCGAGCAGTGCTTCACGGGCCAGAAAATAGTTCGAGTCGGGGTCGTCGTGGGGCACACAGCGCTCGTCGCCCCAGTAGAAGTCGACCTTCCACCAGTCGATCCGATCTCCGGACCGGGCGAGCGCCTCGTAGCACTTCCGGGCGGTCTCGCCGCCGGAGAGCGCGAACGAGAACACGTCGTTCACCCGCCGTGCGAACGACGCGACGACCTCGTCCGCGAATGCGGTCGGTACGTCCTCCACCACACGGACGGTGCCAGGGATCGCCATGGGCTCAGCCGGTCGCCTGCAGATGCGCGGCTTTGGAGGTGAGGGAGGCGATCAGTTCGTCGAAGGCGGTGATGAACTTGTCGACGCCTTCGCGCTCGAGCAGCGCGGCGACGTCTTCGAGGTCGATGCCGATCTCGGCCAGGCGTTCGATGTCGGCCCGGGCACCGTCGACGTCGACGTCGACGGTCCGCGAGACCGTCCCGTGGTCTTCGAACGCGTCGATGGTGGCGTTCGGCAGGGTGTTGACCGTGTCGGGCCCGATGAGCGCATCGACGTACATGGTGTCGGGGTAGTCGGGGTTCTTCACCGACGTCGACGCCCACAGCGGCCGCTGCACGTGGGCGCCGGCCGCTGCCAGCGCCTCCCAGCGTTCGCCCGAGAAGCGCTCCAGGAAGAGCTGGTAGGCGAGCTTGGCGTTGGCGATGGCCGCCTTGCCCTTGAGAGCCAGCGCCTCGTCGGTCCCGATCTCGTCGAGCCGGTCGTCGATCTCGCTGTCGACCCGCGACACGAAGAACGATGCGACGCTGCGAACGGTCGAGACGTCACCGCCGTCGGCCGCGAAGCGCTCCAGACCGGACAGGTAGGCCTCGATGATCTCGTCGTAGCGTTGCACGCTGAACAGCAACGTGACGTTGATGTTCTTGCCCCGGGCGATCATGTCGCCGATCGCCTTGACCCCTTCGGCCGTGCCCGGGATCTTCACGAACAGGTTCGGACGGTCGATCCGGTCGTGGAAGCCTGCCGCGGCCTCGATCGAACGTCCCGTGTCATGGGCGATGTCGGGCGCCACCTCGATCGAGACGAACCCGTCCTCGCCGTCGGACGCCTCGTGCAGAGGCGCCAGCACGTCGAGGGCTTCGGTGATGTCGGTGACCACCAGATCCCAGTACGCATCGGTGATGGTCCTGCCCCCGGCGATCAACTCGCCGAACTGGGCGTCGTACGCATCGGTGCCTTCGATGGCCTTCTGGAAGATCGACGGGTTCGAGGTGATGCCCCTGATGCCCGATTCGACCTGCTCGGCCAACACTCCCGAGCGGGTGTCGTCTCGCCGCAGGTTGTCGATCCAGGGGCTCTGGTGCTGCTCGTCGTAGAGCTGTTGCAGTCGCGTCATCGCATTCGCTTTCTTCGTCATCGGGTCTTCCTGCGTCGTTGCGGTCTCATGTGTCGTCACCGAGGGTCTTGAGCAGTTGGCGGGCCCGCTCCGCGACGTTCCGGGCGTTGAACCCGAACTCGGAGAAGAGCACGTCACCCGGCGCGGAGGCGCCGAAGTGGTCGATCGAGACCGCGTCGTCGGCCCACCGGTCCCAGCCGAAGCTCACGCCGGCCTCGACGGCGAGGGTCGGCAGCGCCGGGGGCAGGATCGCGTCCTGGTAGCCCGAGTCCTGTTCGGCGAACAGGTCCCAGGAGGGCATCGACACGACCTGGACCCCGACGCCTTCACGGGTGAGCTCGCGGGCCGCCTCGACGCACAGGGCGACCTCCGAACCCGTGCCCACCAGCACGATGTCGATGCCGTCGGGCCCGCCGACCATCGTCACCACGTACGCGCCCCGGGCAACGTCGTCGTAGGAACCGGTGCCTTCGAGTACCTCGACCCCCTGACGGGTGAGGACGAGCCCGGTCGGGCCGTCGGATTCGAGGGCGACCCGCCAGGCGGCGGCGACCTCGTTCGCATCCGCGGGCCGGATCAGTCGCAGGCCCGGCATCGCCCGGAGCGAGGCGAGGTGCTCGATCGGCTGATGGGTGGGGCCGTCCTGGCCGAGGCCGATCGAGTCGTGGGTCCACGAGTAGATCACCTTGGCCTGGCTCAGCGCGGCGAGCCGTATGGCGGGGCGCATGTAGTCGGTGAACACGAAGAACGTGCCCACGACCGGCAGTGCGCCGCCGTGCAGGGCCATGCCGGTGGCGATCGCGCCCATGGCGTGCTCGCGCACGCCGTAGTGCACCTGGTTGCCGGTCGGGGTGGCGGGTTCCTGCACCTCGCCCCCGTCGAGGAGCACCCCGGTGTTGTCGGTGAGGTCGGCCGCGCCGGCGATCAGGCCGGGCAGCGAGTCGGCGAGCGCGTCGAGCACGGCGTTGGACGCCTTGCGGGTGGCGATCTTCTGACCCACCTCGAAGGAAGGGATCTTGGCCTCCCAACCCGACAGGCCCTTGCCGGACCAGGCGGCGTTCCACTGGTCGCGCCCGGTTTCGTCGAGGGCGGCGAGGCGACCTTCCCACTCGGACCTGAGGTTCGCGCCGCGGACCCCGGCGGCCCGGTAGAAGGCGAGCACGTCGCCGGGAACGGCGAAGGTGGCGTCGGGGTCGAGCCCCATCACCTTCTTGGTCTCGGCGATGTCGTCGTCACCGAATGCGAGACCGTGCGCCTTGGGCGAGTCGGTGAGGGTTGGGGAGGGGTAGCCGATGTGGCTGCGCAGCACGATCAGCGACGGCGCCTCGGTGTCGGCCTTCGCCTCGAGCAGCGCGGCCTCGAGCGCGTCGCAGTCGTTCGCGATCTCGCCGACGTCGTTCACGTGCCAGCCGTAGGACTCGAACCGGCCCACCACGTCGTCGGTGAGGGCGAGTTCGGTCGGGCCGTCGATGGTGACGTGGTTGTCGTCGTAGACGTAGACGAGCTTGCCGAGTTCGAGGTGCCCGGCGAGCGAGGCCGCTTCGTGGCTGATGCCCTCGGACAGGTCGCCGTCTCCGCAGATCACCCAGGTGGTGTGGTCGACGAGTTCGGAGCCGAACGTTCCCCGCAGGACCCGCTCGGCGAGTCCGAGACCGACCCCGTTGGCGAATCCCTGCCCGAGCGGGCCCGTGGTGACCTCGACACCCCGGGTGTGGTGGACCTCGGGATGGCCCGGGGTGAGCGAACCGAACTCACGGAAGTTGCGCAGGTCGTCGATGTCGAGGCCGAAGCCGCACAGGTGCAACATGGCGTACTGCAGGATCGACGCGTGCCCGGCCGAGAGCACGAACCGGTCACGGTCGGGCCAGTCGGGCTGGGAGGCGTCGTAGTTCATCACCCGGGTGAACAGCACGTGGGCCAGGGGAGCGAGCGCCATCGCCGTGCCCTGGTGGCCGGAGTCGGCGGCGCGGGGCGCGTCCATCGCCAGCGCCCTGATGGTGTCGATCGCCAACTGTTCGAGCTCGACATCACCAGCCATGTGCATCTCCAGTCTCGGTTCGGGGCCTCCAAGTGGCAGCCTACCCGCCGATCCGGACGGTCCCGGAAGGACCGATGCGCGTCGAGTGACCCCCGTTAGGATCGCTGGCCGTGTCATCACCGCCTGGAACGCCCCCGACCGTCACGCTGTCCGAAGCCGCCTCCAAGGCGCTGCTCGCCCCCTACGGGGTACCGGTGCCCGACGAGCGCGTGGTCGCCGATGCGCCGGCTGCGGGCGCCGCGGCCGCCGAGATCGGGTTTCCGGTGGTGGCGAAACTCTGCGGCGACCACATCGCCCACAAGACCGAACGGGGGCTGGTGCGACTCGGACTCGGCGACGCCGCCGCCGTCGAGGCGGCGGCGGCCGAGCTGCTCGCCGCGGCGACGCCTTCCGACGGTGACGTCGGCGTGCTCGTCGCACCGATGGTGGCCGGCAACCGCGAACTGATCGCCGGCATGGCCCGTGACCCGCAGTTCGGGCCGACCGTCATGCTCGGGATCGGCGGCATCCTCGCCGAAGCCGTCGCCGACGTGGCGATCGCGCTCGTGCCGGTGACCACCACCGACGCCGAGGACCTGATCGACGCCCTGGCCACCCAGGAACTGCTGGGCGCCTTCCGGGGCGAGCCCGCCGTCGACCTGGGCGCGTTGATCGAGGTGGTCACCGCCCTGTCACGGTTGGCCTCCGAACACGACGAGGTCGTCTCGGTCGACCTGAACCCGCTGATCATCACCGACGGACGCCCGGTCGCCGTCGACGCCCTGGTGGAGGTGAGCGCGTGAGCGCGCACGAGCGCCTCGCGCCGCTTTTCGAACCCCGCGGCGTGGTCGTCGCCGGTGCCTCCACCCATCCGGGCAAGTTCGGGTTCGTGAGCCTGCACAACATCCGTGCCGCGGGCTACGAGGGAGCGTTGTACGCGACCAACCGGCAGGGGAGCGAGGTGCTCGGCGAGCCGACCCTCACCGACATCGCCGAGCTGCCCGACGGCGAAGTCGACCTGGTGTTCGTGTGCACCCCGGCCTCGGCGAACATCGAGCTGCTCCGCGCGTGTGCCGCCAAGGGCGTGCGCGCGGCGTTCGTCACCTCGGCCGGTTACGGCGAAGCCGGCGAGAAAGGCCGCGCCGCGCAGGACGAACTCGTCGCCGAGGCCGAACGGCTCGGCATGGTGATCGCCGGGCCGAACGGCCAGGGCGTCGTGTCGACCCCGGCGAAGTTGTGTGCGCAGATCGTCGCGCCGAACCCGCCGCCGGGGCGGATCTCGATCGCGAGCCAGTCGGGCAACCTCGTCTCGTCGTTCATGAACTACGCCGTGGCGACCGGGGTCGGCGTGGCCCGGGCGGTCAGTGCCGGGAACGCCGCGATGCTCGGCGTCTCCGACTACCTCGGCTACTTCGCCGAAGACCCGGCGACCGCGGTGTCGCTCGTCTACGTCGAAGGGGTGCCCGACGGTCGGCGGTTCTACGACGCCGCGCGGTCGGTGACCGCACGTCAGCCGCTCGTCGTGCTCAAGGGCGGAGCGACCGCGGGTGGTCAGCGGGCGGCGGCGAGCCACACCGGCTCGCTCGCCACCGACGACCGGGTCTTCGACGGCGCCTGCCGGCAGGCCGGCGTCAGTCGCGCGCGGAGCGTCGAAGAGGCCTTCGACACCGCCGCCACCTTCGCCACCCAACCGTTGCCGAAGGGTCCCCGCACCGTCGTGGTGACCACCGCCGGGGGCTGGGGCGTGCTGGGCGCGGACGCGATCACCCGGGGTGGCGTGCTCGAACTCGTCGAGTTGCCCGGTGACCTGCACGACGCCCTCGGCCAGAAGCTGCCGCCCCGGTGGAGTCGCAACAACCCCGTCGACCTCGCCGGGGGGGAGACCCGCGACACGATCCCCGAGGTCCTCGAGCTCATCGCCGGACACCCGGGCGTCGACGCGGTGATCTACCTCGGGCTCGGGATCCAGTCGAACCAGGCCCGCCTCGAACGCGACGGCGGCTTCTATCCCGGGCACGGCCTCGAACGCATCGTCGACTTCCACGAGCGCCAGGACGCCCGCTACGCCCAGGCCGCGGTCGACGTCTCCGAGGCGACGGGCAAACCGATCCTGTGCGCGACCGAGCTGGCCGTGACCCAACCCGACAACCCCGGGGTCGCCACCCTGCGCGAGCACCACCGGCTGTGCTACCCCTCCGCCGACCGGGCGGTGCGCGCGCTCGAGCACCTGTGGACCCACGCCCGGCACCGGCAACGCCG
>JBDZVK010000062.1:0-5085 GCA_040255725.1 Actinomycetota bacterium | reverse complement strand
CCCGCCCTGGTGCAGGCGATCGCCGCCGGACCCGCACTGAAGGCCGAGCTGCGCCCGGTGGTCGACGCCAGCCCGGACGACACCTGCCTGGCCGTCGACGTCGGTGGGCACGAGCTGTTCCGCGCCGACGCAGCAACGCCCCTCGTGCCGGCGTCGAACCAGAAGATCGTGACCGCCCGACTCGCCCTCGACGTGTTGGGACCCGACCACCGCTTCGCCACCGAAGTGGGCGGTGCCCTCGGTGGCGACGGGGTCGTCGACGGCGATCTGTACCTCGTCGGTGGCGGTGACCCCGTGCTGCGCACCAAGGCGTACGCCGACTACTTCGGCGCCCTCGCCGGCGCCGGGACCTCCCTCGAAGACCTCGCCGACGCCGTCGTCGCCAAAGGCGTGAGACACATCACCGGTTCGGTCATGGGAGACGAGTCGCGCTACGACGCCGAGCGGTCGGTTCCCGGCTGGCCCGACCGCTACCTCGACCAGCACCAGCTCGGACCCTTGTCGGCGCTCGAGGTGAACCAGAGCTTCACGTCGTTCCCCGACACCTACGACGAAGAGAACCTCGGCGCGCTGGTGGCCGCCGCGGACCCACCCGAATTCGCCGCCCGGACCTTCGCCGACCTGCTCGAAGCCCGGGGTGTCCGCATCGACGGTCCCGCCGGCGCCGGGGTGCGGCCGCGCGGCACCTCACTGATCGCGAGGGTCACCTCGCCGCCACTGACGGCGATCGTGCACGAGATGCTGAACCGCAGTGACAACCAGATCGCCGAACTGCTCGTGAAGGAGGCCGGCGTCGTCGAGGGCGACGCCGGAACGACCGCCGCGGGGCTCGCGGTCTTCCATGACGCCTTCGAGCGGCTGGGCCTGCCGGGGCGCGGTGTGGTGATGCACGACGGGTCCGGTCTGGGATACGACAACCGACTGACCTGTGACCTGCTGACCGCGCTTTTGGACCGGACGGGCACGCGCTCGGCGATCGGTACCGGCCTCGCCGTGGGTGGTCGTTCGGGGACGCTGCGTGAACGGTTCACCGACCCCGCCACCCGGGGCCACATCCGTGCCAAGACCGGGACCCTGAACGACGTCAGCTCGCTGTCGGGATTCGCGCAGGCCACCGCGGCGCCGCCGCTGGTGTTCTCGTACATCGCGAACGGGGCCGCCGTCACGCCGGCGCTGCTCGAGGTCCAGGAGCGGCTCGGCCGCGCGCTCGTCGGCTATGCCGACGGCGTGCCGCTCCCCGAGGTGTCGCCGCGGTGATACCGGCGCCGACCACGTCGAGGTGGCACCATGGTTGAACGGACCCGCATCCCGGGGTCCGACGCACGCCCGCACCGGAGAGGACCCTTCATGGCTGCAGACGACTCGAGTCCCCAGAAGAGCCTGGGAGAGATCTTCGAGCTCACCAAGGCGTACGCCAAACAGGAGACGGTCGATCCGATCAAGGGTCTGGGCAAGTTCGTCGGCTTCGGCCTCGGCGCCGCCGTGCTCGGGGCGCTGTCGATCGGTCTGCTGATCATCGGGGTGCTCCGCGTGCTGCAGACCGAGACGGGAGCGCACCTGACGGGGAGTCTCACCTGGGTTCCGTACCTGGTCACGCTGTCGATCACCGTGATCGTCGTCGCGATCGCCGCATCGGCGATCGCCCGCAAGAAAGGCGCCGACCGATGAGCCGGCACACCGATCCGCAGTCCGACCACGGCAAGATCACGCCGGACGACATCAGGTCGAAGTTCCGCGAACTCCAGGGCGAGGTCGACACCACCGCGGACGCCGCGAAGTCGACCGCGCTCACCGTGGGTGCCGTCGTGGCGACCGCGGTCGTCCTCGGGGTGTTCCTGCTCGGTCGCCGCCGTGGCCGCAAGCGCACCACCGTGGTCGAGATCCGGCGCGTGTGAGCGATCGCCGATGGCTTTTCTGCTGCTGCTCCAGAGAAGGTTCTTCAGCCGGTTCATGGAGGGCCGCCCCGGCCCGTGGGGCGCGCTCGCGGCCGGCATCTTCGGTTTCCGCATGCTCGTCAAATGGGGCCGAAAATCCGAGGACGTCGCCTACCGGGCCGTGCTGAAACCGGGCGAGACCCTCACGATCGCCCATTCGACCGACACCGAGGTGTCGGTGAAGCGGAACGCTCGCCGGGAGCGGCGCGCCGCGAAGAACCAGGGTCGCAAGGCCTCGAGACGGGCGAAGCGCGAGCCGTCGGCCACGTGACACGTGCCGACGCGGCACTGGCCGCTGGTGAGCGGGTCCTGCTCATCGATCACAAGCGTCGCCGTTACCTCGTGACCCTCGAGGCGGGCGCGGCCTTCCATTCCCATGCCGGCGTCGTCTCCCACGACGTGATCATCGGGGCGTCCGAGGGCGCGGTGTTCCGGGCGACCAAGGGTGGGACCTACACCGTGATGCGGCCGACGCTGGCGGACTTCGTGCTGAAGATGCCCCGCGGCGCCCAGGTCATCTACCCCAAGGACCTCGGGCCGCTGCTGCTGCTCGCCGACATCGGGCCCGGGGTGAAGGTCCTCGAATCCGGGGTCGGGTCCGGGGCGTTGTCGATGACGATGCTGCGTGCGGGCGCCGAAGTAGTCGGCTACGAACTGCGCGAGAACTTCGCCGTCACGGCGCAACGCAACGTGCGTGCGTTCCTTCCCGACGAGGCCGCTGACCGGTACCGGGTGGAGGTGCGCGACGTCTACGAAGGGATCGACGAGACCGACCTCGACCGGGTCGTGCTCGACCTGCCCGAACCGTGGCAGGCCGTCCCCCACGCGGCCGAACGGCTGCGGCCCGGCGGGATCATCGTCGCCTACACCCCCTCGATCACCCAGGCGGTCCAGTTCCGCGAAGCGCTCGGTGCGCACGGCTTCCGGTTCGCCGAGACCACCGAGGTGCTGCGCCGCACCTGGCACATCGACGGCGCCGCGGTACGGCCCGACCACCGCATGGTGGCCCACACCGGTTTCCTCAGCGAGGCGCGCTGGCTCGGCTGAGAAGCGACGTCGGTCGTTCCCGGCGAATCAGTCGTTCTCGATGAAGATGCACTCCCCGGGGCATTCCTCGGAGGCCTCGACGGTGGCGTCCTCGAGGCCCTCGGGAACGGTCGCCTGGCTGGCAGCGCCGCCCGGGTCGTTCAAGGGCTCCCCGTCCTGTTTGACATAGGCGAGACCGTCGTCGAGGAGAACGAAGACCTCGGGACAGATCTCTTCGCAAAGACCGTCACCAGTGCACAGATCCTGGTCGATCCACACCTTCATAATCAGCTACAGCCTCGTGTCGCGGACAGTCGGGACTCTTCGATCGTTCGAACCCCTCGAAGCTCACGTTAGGCGCCCCGAAGGTCGTTCCACCATTCGGGGCGGGTGCCGGCAGTCACAAGGCATGCCACCGCGGCACGTCACGGCGGCCACGGCATCACTCCGAAGCGGCCGACGAGCCGGTAGGGTCGCTTCAGATCAGCGATCGCATCGAGCGCCCCGAGGAGGTGATTCCGATCGGACCGGACGACCGTAGCGACGCCGCGAAGGTCGCGGAACTCACGAGGTACTGCGACGAGTTGGAGTTCGAACTCGCCGACCTCCGCCGCCGGGCGGCCTCCGGGCCGGCGCGTCTCCACGAACTCGAGGACCGTCTGGGCGACACCCGCGAACAGCTCGCCCAGGCCGTGTCGCGCAACGAGAAGCTGACCTTCACCCTGCGCGAGGCGCGCGACCACATCGCGTCCCTGCGCGAAGAGGTCGACAAACTCACCCAGCCACCCGCCGCGTACGGCACGTTGCTCGCGGTGAACGACGACGGGACCGTCGACGTGTTCTCGGGGGGTCGGAAGATGCGCGTCGCGGTCGCGCTGGAGGAGACCGACACCCTCGAGATCGGCATGGAGGTCGTGCTCAACGACTCGCTGAACGTCGTGTTGGCCCGCGAGCCGGAGTCCCAGGGCGAGGTCGTCACGTTCTCCGAACACATCGACCACGACCGGGCGCTGGTCAGTGCCCACACCGACGAGGAGCGCGTCGTCGCCCTCGCTCCGGGTCTGCGCGACGTCAAGTTGCGTGCCGGCGACACCCTGCGGATGGACTCCCGGTCGGGTCTGCTGCTCGAGAAGCTGCCGCGCCCCGAGGTCGAACAGCTCGTGCTCGAAGAGGTCCCCGACATCACCTACGCGGACGTGGGCGGACTCGACTCGCAGATCGAACAGATCGCCGACGCGGTCGAGTTGCCGTACGTTCATGCGGACCTGTTCGCCGAGCACGACCTGCCCGCGCCCAAGGGCATCCTGTTGTACGGCCCACCGGGCTGCGGCAAGACCCTGATCGCGAAGGCGGTCGCCAACTCGCTCGCCAAGAAGGTCGCCGAGGTCTCCGGCGACGACCAGGCCCGCAGCTACTTCCTGAACATCAAGGGTCCGGAGCTGTTGAACAAGTACGTGGGTGAGACCGAGCGCCAGATCCGCCTGGTCTTCCAACGGGCACGTGAGAAGTCCGAAGAGGGTTGGCCGGTCATCGTGTTCTTCGACGAGATGGACTCGATGTTCCGCACCCGCGGGACCGGGATCTCCTCGGACATGGAATCGACGATCGTGCCGCAGCTGCTCGCCGAGATCGACGGGGTCGAGGCGCTCCGCAACGTGATCGTCATCGGCGCGTCGAACCGTGAGGACCTCATCGACCCGGCGATCCTGCGCCCGGGCCGTCTCGACGTGAAGATCAAGATCGAACGACCCGACGCCGAGGCCGCCGCCCAGATCTTCGCCCGCTACCTGAACACCGACCTTCCCCTCGACCCGGACCTGGTCGCCGAGGTGGGCGACGCCGAGAGCGCGATCGCGGCGATGATCTCCGACACGGTCGCCGAGATGTACCGCACCGACGAATCGAACCGGTTCCTGGAGGTGACCTACGCCAACGGCGACAAGGAGGTCATGTTCTTCAAGGACTTCGCGTCGGGCGCGATGATCGAGAACATCGTCCGTCGGGCCAAGAAGCTGGCAATCAAGCGGGTCATCTCCGGTGGTGCCCGTGGACTGCGGACCGTCGACCTGATCGACTCGATCCACCAGGAGTACAAGGAACACGAGGATCTGCCCAACACCACCAA
>JBDZVK010000061.1:8051-11234 GCA_040255725.1 Actinomycetota bacterium | reverse complement strand
GGATCGATGCCGAAGTCGCCGATGGCCTTGGCGACGACATCGGGGTCGACGTGGCCGTGGCGAGCCGACTCGGCGAGGACCGCGACCGCGATGTGGTGCTCGTCGACCTCGAAGAACCGACGTAGCGCCTCGCGGGTGTCGCTCCGGCCGAACCCGTCGGTGCCCAGCACCGCGTACGGCCTCGGCACCCAACGGGTCACCTGGTCGGGCACCAGCGTGAGGTAGTCGGTCACCGCCACGACGGGTGCCTCGGCCAGTGGCACGTCGAGGTCGTCGAACGACCCGGTCAACAGGTCGGTCACCAGGGACGTGCGCGGCGCTTCGCCGGGGTGCAGGCGGTTCCACCGCTCGACGGTGAGGGCATCGGCTCGCAGATGCTTGTAGGAGGTGGCGCTCCACAGGTCCACCCCGATGCCGAAACGCTCGGCCAGCAGGTCCGCGGCCGCCCGGGCGGGCACGTTCATGGGGCCCGAGAACAGCACCGTCCCCCGCCACGGCACCCCGTCGGGGGCGGCCGCGTACCGGTACAGCCCGCCCACCACGTCGGCACCGGTGACGCCCTCGGGCATGGGCGGCATGGCGATGTTCTCGTTGGTGAGCGTCAGGTAGTACATGACGTCGCGGGGGTTCTCGCCCTCCATGTCGTCGATGCCGTGGCGGACGATCTCGGCGGTCTCGTAGGCGAACGCCGGGTCGTAGGCCTCGACGGTCGGGATCACCGATGCGAGCACGTGGGAGTGGCCGTCCGCGTGCTGGAGGCCCTCACCCACCAGGGTGGTCCGGCCGGCGGTGCAGGCGAGCAGAAAACCGCGGGCGCGCTGGTCCGCCGCCGCCCACAACAGGTCGCCGACCCGTTGGAACCCGAACATCGAATAGAACGAGAAGAAGGGCACCATCGGCACACCGAGCGTCGAATACGAGGTGCCTGCCGCGATGAACGACGACATCGCGCCCGCCTCGGTGATCCCCTCCTCGAGGATCTGTCCGTCGCGGGCCTCCGAGTAGCTCAACAGCAGGTCGTGGTCGACCGGCTCGTACTTCTGACCGAAGGGCGCATAGATCGACAACTCGCTGAACAGCGAGTCCATGCCGAAGGTCCGTCCCTCGTCCGGGATGATCGGGACGACCCGCCGGCCCATCGCCTCGTCGCGGCAGAGGTTGCGCAGCAGGCGGGTCATGGCCATCGTCGTCGACACCTCCTGGGTGCCCGACCCGGACGCGAACTCGTCGAAGGGCTCGGGACCACAGATCTGCAACGGTCGGTTCACCCGGGTGCGACGATCCGGCAGCCAGCCGTCGAGTGCCTTGCGCCGGCGGTGCAGGTACTCGTACTCGGCCGAACCCTCCGGCGGTCGGTAGTAGGGCGGGTCGACGTCATCGGCCAACGCGTCCTCGGGAATCTGGTCCTGGAGATACAGGCGCTCGCGCAACGCCCGAAGCTGCTCGGTGGTCATCTTCTTGATCTGGTGGGTCGCGTTGCGGGCCTCGATGTCGGGGCCGAGCGTCCACCCCTTGATCGTCTTGGCGAGCACGACGGTGGGGACCCCCGACGTCGACACCGCTGCCTGGTACGCCGCATAGATCTTCCGGTAGTCGTGACCACCCCGGGGAAGGCGTTGCAGGTCTTCGTCGCTCAGGTCGGCGACGAGTTCCCGCAGGCGGGGATCCGGTCCGAAGAAGTGCTCGCGGATGTAGGCGCCCGACGAGACCGCCATGCGCTGGAACTCACCGTCGACCGTGGCGTTCATCTTGTCGAGCAGCACGCCGTCGGTGTCGCGCGCCAACAGGTCGTCCCAGCCGGACCCCCAGATCACCTTGATGACGTTCCACCCCGCGCCACGGAACACGCTTTCGAGTTCCTGGATGATCTTGCCGTTGCCCCGCACCGGGCCGTCGAGGCGCTGCAGGTTGCAGTTGACGACCCAGGTGAGGTTGTCGAGCCCCTCGCGGACGGGCAACGTGAGCGCTCCGAGCGTCTCGACCTCGTCGACCTCGCCGTCGCCGACGAAGCACCAGGTGCGCGACCCGGACGTGTCGTCGATGCGCCGGTTCGCGAGATAGCGGTCGAAGCGCGCCCGGTAGATCGACGTGATCGGACCCAGGCCCATCGACACCGTGGGGAACTCCCAGAACTCCGGCATCGTCCGCGGATGCGGATAGCTGGACAGGCCGCCGTCGACCTCGCGGCGGAACCGGTCGAGGTCGTGCTCGCCGAGACGCCCTTCGAGATACGCCCGGGCGTAGAAGCCGGGGGCAGAGTGGCCCTGGAAGTACACGTGATCGCCGGCCACGCCGTCGGCGGCACCCCGGAAGAACCAGTTGAAGCCCACCTCGTACAGCGCGGCCGACGACGCGTACGACGACAGGTGGCCGCCGATCCCGGCTGCGGCGTGGTTGGCGCGCACCACCATGACCGCGGCGTTCCAACGGATGAACGCCCGGATCCGCCGCTCCAGGTACTCGTCGCCCGGGAACCAGGCCTGGTCCTCTGCAGGGATCGTGTTGACGTACGGCGTCGAGACCGACGCGGGAGAACCGACGCCGAGCTGGCCGGCGCGCTCGAGGAGTTTCGCGAGCAGATAGCGGGCGCGGACCGGTCCGTGGGTGTTGGCGACGGCGTCGAGCGAATCGAGCCACTCGGTGGTTTCCCCAGGGTCGGAATCGGGAAGCTGGTCGATGAATGCGCCCATGGACATACCTTCATCCAATCGTCTCCCGAGGACGGTTGCACCCGGCCCGGCCCGGCCGGTGTGTGATGCTGGACGCGATGACCCACGACGACCGAGAAACGACGACCGTGTACACCGATGGCGCCTGTTCGGGCAACCCCGGCCCGGGTGGCTGGGCGTGGGCGGTGCCCGGCGGGGCCTGGGCGAGCGGTGCGGATCCCCGCACGACGAATCAGCGCATGGAACTCACCGCGACCCTCGAGGCGTTGCGGGCGAACGAGGGTCCGGTCACGGTCGTCTCGGATTCGACCTACGTGGTCAACTGCTTCCGCGACCGTTGGTGGGTCGGTTGGCTGCGTCGCGGATGGAAGAACTCGGCCGGCAAGGCGGTGGCGAACCGCGACCTGTGGGAGCCGTTGGTCGATCTGGTGCGCGCCCGGGGCGACGAGGTGACCTTCACGTGGGTCAAGGGCCACAGCGGCGACGAGTGGAACGACATCGTCGACGAACTCGC
>JBDZVK010000061.1:0-7951 GCA_040255725.1 Actinomycetota bacterium | reverse complement strand
GGTGCCAACCCGCTCGACAGCGTGATCGCCCAGCACGACCTGACCGCCATGGGCAAGATCGAAGGGGTCCACAGCCTCGTCGGCGCGCTGATCGAGACCGACAAGTACGACTCGGCGAACCCTGCGGTGATCGAGGTCGGGCTCGACCCGTCGGCGCAGAAGCCCTTCGGGGTGATCATCTTGAAGGGGCGGTCCTATGCGAAGCATTCGTCCGACGAGGTGATGCTCGGCTTCGCGTTGGCCGAGAACATCCACAAGACCGTCGGCGACACCCTGACCATGGGGGGAAAGACCCGCAAGGTCGTCGGGCTCTACCGCACCGGCATCTCCTTCGGCGATTCGACGATGATGTTCCCGCTCTCGACACTTCAGAGCGAGAACCAGGTCGCCGGCTATGTCACGCTCGGCTTCGTCAAGGTCGACCAGGGGGCGAACGTGGCGACCGTGAAGCACCGGATCTCGAAGAAGTTCGTCCAGTACTCGCCGATCGCGTCGCTGAGCGACTTCGGTCGCAACAGCAACACCCTGACCCTTGTCGACGCCGCCAACACCGGCGGGACGATCCTCGCCGCGGTGATCGCGGTCTCGGGCGTGTTGAACACCACGCTGCTGTCGTTCTTCGAGCGGATCCGGGAGTTCGGGGTGCTGCGCTCGATCGGCTGGGCCCGACCGCGCATCGTGGTGTTGGTCCTCGGCGAGGCCCTCATGGTGGGCATCGTCGGCGCGATCTTCGGCCTGGTGCTCGGGTGGGCCGCGGTGAACGTCCTGCAGAACCTCGGCTCGCTGCGCGGCTACTTCAAGCCGCAGTGGAAGGCGGACGTGTTCTGGCGCTCGCTGTACTTCGCGGTCGGCGTGGCGATCGTCGGGGCGCTGTATCCCGCGCTGCGGGCGGCGTTCATCTCACCACTGGAGGCGTTGCGTCGTGAGTGAGCAGACCATTCTGCACGCGTCGGGGCTGGTGAAACGCTACGGGCCCGACACGGTCCTCGACGGGGTCGAGCTGTCGGTCGCCCGCGGTGAGTTCGTCGCCCTGACCGGTCGGTCCGGCGCAGGAAAGTCCACGTTGATCCACCTGCTCGGAGCGCTCGACACTCCCGACGCGGGAACGATCGAGATCGACGGCATCGCACTCGGGTCGCACCGCCGGTCGGGGCTCAGTCGGTTCCGGCGCGAGCACGTCGGCATCGTGTTCCAGTTGCACAACCTCATTCCCCGGCTCACCGCCGTACAGAACGTCGAGTTGGCGATGTTCTCGACGGGACGGTCCCGTTCGCAGCGCAGAGAGCGGGCGATGGACCTGTTGGGCGCTTTCGACCTGGAACGACGGGCGCGGCGGCGGCCACCGCAATTGTCGGGAGGGGAGCGGTCACGCGTGGCCCTCGCCCGGGGTCTGGCCAACGACCCGCCGCTGTTGTTGGCCGACGAACCGACGGGCAGCCTCGACGACGAGGCCGCGGGCGTGGTCGCGACGCACCTGCGCTCGATGGCCGACGACGGCGTCGCCGTCGTGTCGGTGAGTCACGACCCACGTCTGAACGAAGTGGCCGACCGGAACCTGAAGATCGTCGACGGGCGCATCGAGGAGGGAACGGTTCCCGCCGGCTGAACCTGAAACACCCCGCTCAGGTCGCGTCCGGGTGAGCCATGAGGCGGCTGCGCAACTCCTGGTAGGCGGCGTTGACCGTGCTCATCGTCTGCGCGGCATGACGTTGCTCTTCTTCGCCCGCACCGTGCAACTGGTCGGGGTGGTACTGCTTGGCGAGGTTCCGGTGCGCGGCGATGACCTCGCTCAGGGTCGCGCCCGGTTGCAGGCCGAGAACCCGGTACGGATCGAGGGGCAGGCCGGTGCCGCCATGGGTCGGGTCGTCCGGTTCGGGGCTGGACGCCCAGTTGAACAGCGACTCGGTCGAATAGCGCTCGGTGAACGCGGACGGCTCCGACCCCAGCGTGGCCGACGGTGGCGGATCGATCGGGCCCGCGGTGGAGCGGTGTTTCGGTACGAACGGACGCTCGAGGCGATCGCGACCGGCCCACCACGCGTGGTCGTCGTCGGCGAGACTGACCTTCTCGTCGTCGTCGTCGGCGTCGGTGCGTTTGAACAGCGGCATTTCGTGACCTCCGTCACCGTGGCACCGTCACCCCGCTACGTGTGCCGCGCATCCAGCTTACCCCGGATCGCTCCGTCGGCGCGATCGTCGACGGCCGGGTCTTTGGGCGCCGTGTGGCCGGTCAATAGGCTCGGCGGATGGAACTCAACGGGATTTCAGCAATCGTCACCGGCGGTGCATCGGGTCTGGGCGAGGCCACGAGTCGGCTCCTCGCCGAGCGCGGCGCCAAGGTCGTCATCGCCGACATGAACGACGACAAGGGCGCCGAGGTCGCCTCCGAGACCGGCGGTGCCTTCGTGCACGTCGACGTGACCGACACCGACCAGGTCATCGAGGCCTGCGAGGCCGCGAAGGACCTCGGTCCGCTGCGGGCGCTGGTCAACTGTGCCGGTATCGGTTGGGCGACCCGCACGATCGGCAAGGACGGCGAATACGCCTCGGCGCACGATCTCGACGTCTACCGCAAGGTGATCGAGGTGAACCTGGTCGGCACCTTCAACTGCATCCGGCTCGCGGCGACCGCCATGTCGACCCAGGAGCCTCTCGCGGACAACGCACGTGGCGCCATCGTGAACACGGCTTCGCTGGCTGCGACCGACGGCCAGATCGGCCAGGCGGCGTACTCGTCCTCCAAGGGCGGAGTGGTGGGGATGACCCTGCCGGTCGCCCGTGACCTTTCGGCGGTCGGCATCCGGGTCAACACGATCTGTCCCGGCCTGATCGACACGCCGATCTACGGCGAAGGTGACTTCTCCGACCAGTTCAAGGACAAGTTGAAGACCGGTGTGTTGTTCCCCAAGCGCCTCGGGTATCCCTCGGAGTTCGCTTCGTTGGCCGTCGAGCTGCTGAGCAACGACTACATGAACGCCGAGACCATCCGCATCGACTCCGGGATGCGCATGCAGCCCAAGTGAGCCTCCGGTTCCGGACCGGTCGGTGAGTCGGCGAAGCGGCGGCCGCCGGCCGCCGGGAACGGCCGTCACCGGCGACCGGGCGGCGGTTCGTCGGGCGTGCCCACGATCAGGTCCCGGGTGACCCGGAGGGGATGGTCGGCCATCGCGAGCAACTCCTCGTCGCCACTGGAGTCGCCGTAGGCCCAGATCTCGGGAACGGCGCCGTCGGGTACGGTCTCGGCCATCCACGCCCGGAGTCGGCGGGCCTTCTCGGGCCCCCGCGTGTTGACCCCACCGGTGACCTGACCGGTGAGGTGACCCGAGGGTGCGACGTCGAGTTCGACCGCCAGCACCTCGTCGACGCCGAGGGTCACCCCGAAGGGCCGGAGGTACGTGCCCAGCGACGCCGACACGATGACGAGCCGGTGGCCTTCGCCGCGGTGCCAGCGCAGCCGGGCCATCACGTCGGGACGCAGAAGGTGGTGGAGACCGACCGCGTAGTCGCGCCCCGCGAGGTCGAACTCCTCGCGCACGATGCCCGTGGTCAACCGGCGTAGCAGGTCGAGTTTCGCGGCGTCCGGGTCGTGTCGGTAGCGACGCGCCTGCGCGGCGAGCGCAACGGCCAGTCGACGGCGACCCGCGAGGCGGCCGAGGAACGGGATGAGCGTGTCGCGTCGGGTCAGCGTGCGGTCGAAGTCGAACGCCGCGATGCCGACGGTGGGCCGTTCGGCCCAGGAATCGTTGAGACGCGAGCCCACGATGGGGCACACTAGATCCCGTCGACGCGACACCACGATCCAGGAGGCGAGCGATGATCCGGGAATTCAAGGAATTCATCAACCAGGGAAACCTGGTCGACATGGCAGTCGCATTCGTGCTGGGCACCGCATTCGCGGCGCTCGTCAAGTCGTTCACCGACGACATCCTGATGCAGATCGTGGCGATGATCTTCGGCAAACCCGACTTCTCGAACCTGTCGGTCACCATCAACGATTCGGTGATCCGCTACGGGTCGTTCATCAACGCGGTGATCGCCTTCCTGATCGTCGCGCTCGCGATGTTCGTGGTCGTCAAGGCCTACAACGCGCTCAGGAAGGACACCGACGTCGAAGAGGAACTCGACGAGCAGACGCGGCTCCTCACCGAGATCCGCGACGCCCTGCAGAACCGGTGAATCGGCCGCGGGCTCCCCGGCCCCGTCGGACCGACGACCTCCGCGATGCGGCCGCGCCCCGCCCCTCGACGTGAGCGATGCCGTCGCGGCACGCGCGTCCAGGGAATCGGCGGCCGACCCGAACGCTTCGGCGATGCACTCAGACCAGGCCGAGGCGACGCGCGAGGTCGCTGCGCAGCACCCGGTCGGGATCGACGGTCGTCCGCACCGCCTCGAACTCCGCCAGTCGGGGATAGCCGGCGGCGAAGGTCTCGGGTCGCATCCGGGAATCCTTGGCGAGGTAGTGACGCCCGCCCGCCTCGAGCACCCACCGGTCGATGCGGTCGAGCACCACGGCGGCCCGGGCGACCTCGGCGGCCAGGTCGACCGACAGGGTCCAGCCCTCCCGAGGGAACGACAGAAAGCCCGGGTCGCCCGGACCGAAGCGTTTCAACACGTTCACGATCGACGCGACCTGGGTCGCGGCCAGCTCGGCGATGACCCGGTGCAGCGTCTCCTCCTGGCCGAGGGGGACCACGACCTGCCACTGGAGCAACCCCGACGGGCCGTACCCGCGATTCCAGTGGCGGAACATGTCGAGTGGATGGAAGTACCACGGGATCGTCAGCAGTCGCCCACGACGCTTCTTCGGCGACTTCAGGTACCACGCCTCGTTCAGTGCCTTCACCGCGAGCGGATTGAGCAGCCCGCGTGGCGCCACGACCGGCATCGTGAGCAGTTCCCGGGGTTCGTACGCGAGAGGGTCCTGCCGCTTCTCGGGCGGGAGTTCGTCGACTTCGGCGAAGCGACCCCGCTCGAGCACCGAACGGCCGAGTCTCGATCCGGTGGACGACAGGTCGATCCAGGCCACCGAGTACTCGTAGTCCGCGTCGCCCGACGTCATCAGGTCCATCACGGCTTCGGCGGTACGGGTCTTGTCGGTGTCGGCGACGATGCTCGATGTGGCGATCGGGTGCAGGGCGAACGTGGCGTCGAGGATCACCCCCGTGAGGCCGAGTCCGCCGATGGTCGCCCAGAACAGATCCGGCTCCGAGGTCGGGGTCACCTCGAGAACGCCGCGACCCGGAGTCGCGAGCGTCATCGCGTGCACGTGGCGGCCCCACGAGCCGACCACGTGATGGTTCTTGCCGTGGATGTCGTTGGCGATCGCGCCGCCGACGGTCACGTGCCGCGTGCCCGGGGTGACCGGCACGAACCAGCCTTCGGGGATCAACCAACGCATCAGGTCGCCCAGCGACGTGCCACCGAGCGCCGTCACCGTGCCCGCGGCCCGGTCGAACGCGGTGATGCCCGACAGACCGGTCATGTCGACCACGGTCCCACCGGCGTTCTGTGCCGGATCGCCGTAACTACGGCCCAGACCGCGGGGAATCATCCCTCGGGTTCCCGGGTCGGCGACCATCTCGACGACCTGGTCGGTGCGCGTCGGTCGCAGCACGCGGCTCGTCGAAGCGGGCGTGCGGCCCCACCCGCTGACCGACGGTCGACTCATGAGGCGCGCAGACCGATCGCGAAGAGCACGACCCACACCACCCCCAGGCCGATGAGGACCCGGTCCGACAGCACGACCTCCTCGGGAGCGCCTCCCTGGCCCCGGTCCACGAGGAACGCATAGCGGAGGATCGCGATCGCGAAGGGCACGATCGAGAGCTGGAACCAGGGCACCGGCTGTGGTTGCAGGACCCGCGCGAGGTCGGCCTTCTCGAAGGCCCAGAGGCAGTAGGCGACCAGCACCACGCCGGTCGACACCGAGCGGAGGTACTCCAGGTACGACTCCGAGTAATCGGTGAGGGTCGAGCGGGTGGAGCCCCGGGGACCGTTCACCTCCCGGACCTCGGCGTGGCGTTTGCCCGACACCATGAACAGCGACCCGAACGTGGCGACGATGAAGAACCAGTTGGAGATCTCCACGTCGGTCGCCGCGGCACCGGCGATGGCGCGGAGCACGAACCCGGCCGCGACCACGACCACGTCGAAGACCACGACGTGCTTCAACCAGACCGTGTAGGTGGTGGTGAGCACCACGTAACCCACGATGGTCACCGCGAGTTGCCAGTGGGCGAGAAACGAGATCGCGACGCCCGATGCGATGAGCGCACCTCCGATCACCTGGGCGAGCGGAACCGAGATCTCCCCGGCGGCGATGGGTCGGAACCGTTTGGTCGGATGACGGCGGTCGGCCTCGACGTCGCCTGCGTCGTTCAGGTAGTAGGTGCCCGACGCGGCGAGGCAGAACGCGACGAACGCAACGATCGTCTGGAGCAACTCGGTGCGCTCGGTGAGCACGCTCGCAGCGCCGGGGGCGGCGAACACCAGGACGTTCTTCGCCCACTGCTTGGGCCGGGCTTCGACGGCGAGCGCCACGAGAAGCGGTCGGCGCCTTCTCGGTTCCTGCTCGTCGGGCGGTGACGTCGGGGCACCAGTGAGGGCGTCGTGGGTCACCTCGGTCACAGTAGTCGTGGCCCTCCGACCCGAAGCGTGCTCCGGTCGCGCCGTGACGCGTGCGGGGTCACGCGTCCGCGGACACCCGCCGCCACAGCGGTGTCGGCAGATGGCGCATGCCCGAGAACGCCCAACGCAACGCACCGGGGACCCACACGATCCGCTTGCGACGGGCGAGACCGTCGATGATCGCGTCGGCGACCGCCTCGGGCGTGGTCGACAGGGGCGCCGGGTCGAGCCCTGCGGTCATCTTCGTGTGCACGAATCCGGGTCGCACGATGAGCACGTCGACCCCCGAGCCGACCAGCGAGTCGCTCAACCCCTGGGCGAACGCGTCGAGCCCGGCCTTCGACGACCCGTAGACGAAGTTGGACCGGCGGGCCCGTTCACCCGCCACCGACGACAACACCACCAGCGTGCCGTGCCCCTGGGCCCGCAGGCCCCGCGCGGCGGCGAGACCGGAAGAGACCGCACCGGCGTAGTTCACCGTCGCGGCCTCGGCGGCCGACACCGGATCGTTCTCGAAGGCCTCCTGGTCGCCCAGCACGCCGAAGGCGAGCAGCACGACGTCGATGTCACCGTCGGCGGCGAACACCTCGTCGATCGTGGCCACGTGCGCGGCAGGGTCGAGCGCGTCGAACGCGACCGTCGCCACCTCGGTGGCGCCCGCTCCGGTCAACGCGTCGACCTCGTCGGTGAGCTCCTCGGGGCGCCGCGCCGCCAGGACGACCCGCCGCGAGTGGCCTTCCCGTACCATGCGTTCCACGGCGACCCGGGCGATCTCGGATGCGCCGCCGAGCACCAGCACGGACTGGACGGCACCGAATGCGTCACGCATGGTCTTGGACTCCCGGTGGGCGATGGTCAGGACGTCTTCGTAGTCTCGCAGGTGGGGTCGCTCACGGGGGTACCCGGGCTGTCACCCCGGTGGAGTTCGCCAATAGCATGGACGCGTTGTGAGCACCCGTCGTCTGATCATCGCCGCGATCCTGTGCGGTGTCGCGATCCTCGGTGCGGGCGCGCTCCAGCTCGTGCTCATCGCGAAGTAGCCGGGCCGCAGAAGGCACGGATTCGTGCCGACGACCTAGGGTGGGAGGCGATCCCATGGAGGTGGTCCCACTGGCTGAGTCCTACGACGTCGTCATCATCGGTGCAGGTCCAGGGGGGTATGCCGCTGCGTTGTACGGCGCCGCGGCCGGTTTGGCGATCGCCCTGGTCGAGAAGGACAAGGTGGGTGGTACCTGCCTGAACCGCGGCTGCATCCCGGCCAAGGAACTTCTCGAGGCCGCGGCGGTGCACCGCACGGTTTCGGGCGCCGCCGAGTTCGGCATCGT
>JBDZVK010000408.1:0-2138 GCA_040255725.1 Actinomycetota bacterium | reverse complement strand
CAGGTGTTCGGCGACCAGACCGACGTGCCCGAATCGGGCGACTGGTGGGACGCCGCGTACCTGATCATGTGGGGCTCGAACGTGCCGCTCACCCGCACCCCCGACGCCCACTGGATGACCGAGGCCCGTTACCGCGGCCAGAAGGTCGTCTCGGTCGCCCCCGACTACGCCGAGTACGTCAAGTTCGCCGACGAATGGCTCGCGCCCGCGCCGGGCACCGACGCCGCACTGGCCATGGCGATGGGGCACACGATCCTCAAGGAGTTCTACGTCGACACCACACACGAGTTCTTCACGAACTACGCGAAACGCTTCACCGACCTGCCCTTCCTGGTGGAGCTCGACGTCGACGACGACGGCAACCACCGGCCCGGCAAGTTCGTGGTCGCGGCAGACCTCGAACCGGGTGAGAGCCCCGAGACCGACACCGAACACGCCGAGTTCAAACCGGTCATGTTCGACCCGGCCACGAACGCCCCGGTCGTGCCGCCGGGCACGCTCGGCCACCGGTTCTCCGCGGATGGGATGGGCCGCTGGAACCTCGACCTGGGTGATCTCGACCCGGCCCTGTCGATGCTCGAGCACCGCGACGAAGCCGTCGAGGTGCTCATGCCGCGTTTCGACACCGCCGGCCAGGGCGGCCGCGGCGACCTGCGCCGCGGCGTGCCGATCCGTCGGCTGCACGGGCGTCCGGTCACCACGGTGTTCGACCTGCTGCTCGCCGGCTACGGCGTGGGACGTGACGGCCTACCCGGTGAGTGGGCGAGCGGCCTCGACGACGCCGACGCGCTCTACACCCCCGCCTGGCAGGAGACCGTCACGGGTGTGCCCGGCCAGGCCGCCGCCCGGATCGGCCGCGAGTTCGCACAGAACGCCCTCGACTCCAAGGGCCGGTCGATGATCATCATGGGCGCGGGCACCAACCACTGGTTCCACTCGGACACGATCTACCGGACCTTCCTCACCCTCACCAACCTGTGCGCCACCCAGGGGGTCAACGGGGGCGGGTGGGCGCATTACGTCGGCCAGGAGAAGGTCCGCCCGATCACCGGCTTCCAGCACCTCGCCAACGCGCTCGACTGGGTGCGCCCACCGCGGTTGATGACCCAGACCACCTACTGGTACCTGCACACCGACCAGTGGCGCTACGACCAGTTCGGTGCCGACACGCTCGCGTCGACGACCGGATCGGGCGAGCTCGCCGACACCTCCGTCGCCGACGCCGTCGCGCTCGCGACGCGCCTGGGCTGGCAGCCGTTCTATCCGCAGTTCGACGTCTCGTCGCTCGACATCGCCGACCGGGCCGCAGCCGCCGGGCAGGAAACCGTGCCCTGGCTGGTCGAGCAGTTGAAATCCGGCGGGATCGACTTCGCCGTCGACGACCCCGACGCGCCCCAGAACGTGCCCCGCATCTGGTCGGTGTGGCGGGCCAACACGCTCGGTTCCTCCGCGAAGGGCGAGCAGTACTTCTTCAAGCACCTGCTCGGGGTCGACAACACCGTCGGCGCGACCGAGACCCCCGAGCAGTTCCGGCCCGAGACGGTGACCTGGCGAAACGAGGCACCCACCGGGAAGATCGACCTGATGTTGACCCTCGACTTCCGCATGACGACGCACACGTTGCACTCCGACGTGATCCTGCCCGCGGCGACCTGGTACGAGAAGCACGACCTGTCGACCACCGACATGCACCCCTACGTGCACTCGTTCAACCCGGCGATCTCGACGCCGTGGCAGTCGCGCACCGACTGGGACATCTGGGCCACGATCGCCGAGAAGTTCTCCGAGCTGGCCAAGGTGCACCTGGGCACCCGCACCGACGTGGTCGCCACCGCCCTCGCCCACGACACGCCCGCCGAGCTCGCCACCCCCCGGGGTCGGGTGCGTGACTGGCGCAAGGGCGAATGCGAAGCGGTCCCGGGCCTCACCATGCCGAACTTCGTCGAGGTCACCCGTGACTACACCGCCGTCCACGACGCCTACACCTCCGTCGGCCCGCTGCTCGAAGAGCTCGGCATGTCGACCAAGGGCGTCACCTTCGAGGTCGCCGACTACGTCGAGGAACTGCGGAACATCAACGGGGTCGCCGCCGAGGGGAAGGGTCGTGGCCAACCCCGACTGCAGACCGACCTGCACGC
>JBDZVK010000407.1:0-2139 GCA_040255725.1 Actinomycetota bacterium | reverse complement strand
GTGGCGAGCATCGTCTTGTCGCCGAGTTCGGACAGGAAGAACGTCACCCCCACCGTCCACATGACCGACCGCTTGGTGCGCGCCGCTCGAGCTTCGTCGTCCTCGTCGAGTTCGTCACCACGCAGCGTCCACGCCGCGAAGCCGAGAAAGGCGATACCGGCGACGATCGAGATCACGTTCGTGGGCAGCGCCACGCCGACCAGTGCGCCCAGCAGCACGCTCGCCAGATGGACGAGCGCGGTCGCGATCGTGATCGCGATCAGGATGGTCACCGCCCGGTAGCGGGCCGCGAAGGTCAACGCCATCAACTGGCTCTTGTCGCCCAACTCGGCGACGAAGATGATGCCGAGGCTGATCCAGAATGCGTCCATGGGGTCCTTCGGTTCGGGCCCGGTGGACGATGCGGAGCGCCGTCGACCGGGCATCGTGCGATGCCTGGTCGAAGGTCTTGCTCACCCGCTGTTCGCACAGCGGACCCGGGGACCGGGGCTTGAACGGCCCAGCGTGTCGATCTCCCGGCGTCGGAGCTACTCCCCTTCGCCGTCGGTCACGCTAGTGGATCGCCGGGTCCCCCACCATTCGCCCTGCGCAGCGCCTTGCCGCGTCGCACCATCACGAGGCCGACGAGCGACCCGATCAGCCCCGCGGCGAGCAGACCGATGATCACGTACAGCCCCACCGAACCGTCGTCGTCGCTGGTTTCGGTGGCGTCGACGGCGGCGGGCGTGGCGGTCGACCCGCTCGCCTCGACGGCGGTCGTCGGGCCGCTCGTCGTGGCGGGGACGGTGGTCGCACCCGGGTTGTCGACATCGACGATCGCCACGAGCTGGTCACGTCCCGGCGCGTCGGCCGGCACGTCGTCGATCGTGGCGGCCGCCTCGGCGTCGGCGGGCAGGACGAGCAACCGCGGCGCGGGGTACTCGCCGTTCGGGTCGCCTTGGATCCAGGAGTAGTCCTCGCCGTTCGCACAGGTCTGGATCGCCGGGAACAGCAGCAACTCACCAGGTGCATCCGGCGCGGTGAAGTGCACGGGGAACGCCCCGGTCGTATCGGCGGGCAACGAACCGCCGGTCCACTCCAGCACCGTGCGCCCGTCGCCGTCGGGCGTGGCCGTGGCCGTCCAACCGTCCACGTCGCCGGCGGTGGCGCCGGCGACCTCGGCGCGGATCCGCACGTTCACCGTGGGTGATCCGGCGCACCCGTGGGTGGGCTTCAGGGTGACCGTCGCGTCGCTGCCCGCGGGCACGGCCACCAGATCGGATTCGGTGTGCGCGCCGGCAGGGAGCGGTCCGACGACAAGCAGGGCGATCGTGGCGGCAACCGCCACGGGGAGGACGAGCAGGCTGCGACGCACGGGGGATCTCCTGGAACGGGGAACTCGGGTGTGCCGCCGCGGCTCCGGCATGCACGAACTGCCTCGATTCTAGGGTCGATCCGGGCGAATCACTCGGTGGCGTGGCCATCACCGCCCGGAAGTGGCGCGGCCACCGCTACGGTCGGTGCGATGACGATCGATGAGTCATCGTTGGACGAGGCGCGGCGCCTCGTCGGAGCCGCGCAGCGCATCGTCGTGCTCACCGGGGCCGGGATCTCGACCGACAGCGGGATCCCCGACTTCCGCGGGCCCCAAGGGCTCTGGACGAAGGACCCGGCCGCCGAGAAGGCGTCGAACATCCACAACTGGCTGAGCGACCCGGATCTGCGGCGGAAGGCCTGGCGGTCACGCGTGGCCGCGCTCGAGCGGCCCGCGCCGCAGCCCAACGCCGGGCACCGGGCGCTGGTCGACCTGGAACGCAGCGGACGACTCGACCTGATCGTCACCCAGAACGTCGACGGGCTGCACGTCGAAGCGGGCACCGACCGGTCCCGACTGGTCGAGATCCACGGCACATCCCGCGAGGCGATCTGTCTGGACTGTCGCGCCCAGGGGCCGATCGACGACGTGCTGGCACGGGTCCGCGCCGGCGAAGACGACCCGAAATGCCGCGCATGCGGTGGCCTGCTCAAGTCGGCGACGATCAGCTTCGGGCAGGGCCTGGTCGAAGCCGACCTCGAGCGCGCCTTGGCGGCCGCGCAGACCGCCGACCTGCTGCTCGCGGTCGGGTCGACGCTGTCGGTGTACCCGATCGCTTCCATGGT
>JBDZVK010000060.1:0-11290 GCA_040255725.1 Actinomycetota bacterium | reverse complement strand
CATGGAGCCGCTCGCCGACTGCTCGGTCGTCGTGGCACCCTATGAGATCGACGGTGCACCAGCGGGCAGCCTCGCCCTGCTCGGCTCCACGCGCATGGACTACCCCCAGGCGTTGGCCGCGGTGGCATTGGTGAGCCGGCGGCTCGGACGACGACTGACGGAAGGCTGACGGTTTCGTGGCAACGGACTACTACGAACTCCTGCAGGTGGAACGCACCTGCACCCAGGTCGAGCTGAAGAAGGCGTACCGGAGGCGGGCCCGGGAACTGCACCCCGATGCCCACCCGGACGATCCCGAGGCCGAGGCCCGATTCAAGGAGGTCGCCGTCGCGTACGAGGTGTTGAGCGACCCCGAAAAGCGCGCCGCCTACGACCGGTACGGGCCCGACGGGGTCGGCGCCATGGGCGGTGGGGACCCCTTCGGCTTCGCCGGTGGCGGCCTGGGCGACATCTTCAGCCAGATCTTCGGCGGTGGCATGGGCGGGGCCACCGGGCCGTCGGGTCCGCCGGCGGGCCAGGACCTCGAGGTCACCGCCCGGGTGCCGTTCGTCGACGCGGTGTTCGGGGCGAAGGTTCCCGTGACGGTCCGTACGGCGGTGCCGTGTGACGACTGCGAGGCGACCGGCGCGGCGCCGGGAACCAGCCCGATCACATGCCCGGACTGTGGCGGGACCGGTCAGGTTCGACGCGTCCGCAACTCCCTGCTCGGTCAGATGGTGACCGCGGGGGTCTGTGGTCGTTGCGGCGGCTGGGGCAAGGTGATCGAGCACCCCTGTCCGGCGTGCAACAGCGAAGGGCGTACCGTCACCGAGAAGACCTACACCGTCGACGTGCCCGCGGGGGTCGACTCGGGTTCGACGCTGCGGTTGAGCGGCCTGGGCGCCGTCGGGCCCCGCGGTGGCGCGTACGGCGACCTGTACGTCCACCTGGCCGTCGAACCCGACGAGCGGTTCACCCGAGACGGCGACGACCTGCACCTCGACCTGCCCGTCGGCTTCGCCCAGGCGACGTTGGGCGCGCAGATCGCCGTCGACACCCTCGACGACACCCAGGAACTCCGGATCGACCGTGGCACCCAGCCGGGTACCGTCGTGCGCCTCCGTGGTCTGGGCGTGCCCCGTCTGGGCGGCCGGGGACGCGGTGATCTGCTGGTCACGGTGACCGTGGAGGTTCCCACCGACCTCGATGAGGAACAGGCCGAGCTGATCCGACGGCTCGGTGTGCTCCGGGGCGAGGAAATCGACGAACAGGGCGAAGGACTCTTCCAGCGCGTCCGCTCCGCGTTCAAGGGTTGAGACCCTCGGTGTGGTGTCCATGAGCCCCGGCGAGTCGGTCGGTGGCCGCACCGGCGCGGTCGGTGTCGACCCGGACGGTACCGGAGGCCCGCACGTGTTCGTCGACGACGTCGCCGCGCCGGTGCTCGCGGAGGCCGACCGCCACCATCTCTCCCGCGTCGTCAGGCTGCGCGACGGCGACCCACTCACGGTGGGCGACGGCCGCGGGTCGTGGCGCGCGGCACGCTTCGGCGCCGACGTCGAGATCACCGGTGAGATCGTCGCCGTGCCCCCTCCGAGCGAGCCGATCACGGTGGGATTCGCGTTGATCAAGGGATCGCGGATCGACGACGTCACGCGTCACCTCACCGAGCTCGGCGTCGACGTGATCGTTCCCATGACCACCGAACGGTGCGTCGTGCGGTGGGACCCGGAAACGACGCGCAAGCGTCATGCGCGGCTCGAGCGCGTCGCGGTCGAAGCCGCGATGCAGTGCCGCCGAGCCTGGCTGCCCACGGTGGAACCCGTCCGTTCGTACGGCGATGTCGTGGAACGCGACGGCACCGTCGTCGCGCAGATGGGCGCCCCGCCGCCGACCGGCGAGGTCAGGAGCCTGCTGGTCGGGCCCGAAGGCGGCTTCACCGGGACCGAGTTGGAACGCGCAACGAGATGCGCGTCGTTGGGGACCCACGTGCTGCGAGCCGAGACGGCTGCGCTCGCCGCGGGGACGTTGCTGGCCGATCGACGCAGGTGCCGGGCATGACCGGGCCCGACGACGACGTGGCCGTCGGTGGTGGACGCTTCGGCGTGTACATCCACGTGCCGTTCTGCGCCCACCGCTGCGACTACTGCGCGTTCGCGACCTGGACCGACCGCACCCGACTCGCCGCCCGGTACCTCGACGCGTGCATCCACCAGGCCGGCCGCGCGGTCGCCGACGTCGACGACGTCACGAGCGTGTTCGTCGGCGGTGGCACCCCGAGCCTGGTCGACCCCGCGCACCTGATGCGGGTCGTCGCCGCCACCGGCGCGGGCGCGGGCGCCGAGATCACCGTGGAGTGCAACCCCGACGACGTGACCGGGGAGCTTCTCGCGACGTTCTCCGACGCCGGCGTGAACCGGCTGTCGATCGGTGTGCAGTCGTTGGACCCGACGGTCCTCACGTCGCTGGGCCGCACCCATGATCCCGCGAACGTCCAGCGTGCCGCCGAAGCGGCCCACGCCGCGGGTATCGCCTTCAACGTCGACCTGATCTACGGCGCCCGCGGCGAGTCGGTCGCGAGCTGGGAAGCGACCCTGACCAGAGCCCTGGCACTCGACCCGGTGCACGTCAGCGCCTATGCGCTCAGCGTCGAGGCCGGCACGCCGCTCGCCGCCGACCCCACCCGGCACCCCGACGACGACGACCAGGCGACCAAGTACCGCCTCGCCACCGAGATGCTGGCAGACGCCGGGTTCGAGTGGTACGAGATCTCCAACTGGGCCCGACCGGGACGCCGCTGCGTCCACAACCTCACGTACTGGCTGGGCGGTGACTACGCCGCCGTCGGCTGTGCGGCGCACGGCTACCGCCGGGGCCGCCGCTACTGGCACGTCCACACCCCCGAGCGCTACATCGACGCGCTCTGCGAAGGGCACTCCCCGGTCGCGGGGTCGGAGGTCCTCGACGCCGACGCGGCCCGGATCGAACGCCTGGAGCTGCAGTTGCGCACCGGGGCAGGGGTGCCGCTCGACGCGCTCGACCCGTCCGAGGTCACCGGATCGCTCGCGGGTCTGGTGCACCGGGTCGAGCGGGTCGACGCAGCGTGGGGCGTCGGCGACGGGCCTCGCTGGCTGCTCACCGAACAGGGCCGCCTGCTCGAGACCGAGGTGGCGTTCCGACTGCGCTGAGCCCACCCATGACATGGCCGAACCGGCCGGTCGGAGGTGCCGATGAATCATGCCCGGAGCCGGCGCGGCTGCGAAGGTGGAGGCCATGGCGTTGTTGCACATCATCGACGAATGGGACACCGATCTCGCCTCGGCGGATCCGCTCGGCTTCCCCGGCTACGCCGAGAAGCTCGACGGCCTCGACCACGAGTCGGTGCGGACCGGTCGCGCCGACGACGCGGTGGTCGTCGAGGGCGACTTCGACGTGCTCGGCGGATCGATGGGCGTGGTGCACGGCGAGAAGGTGGTGCGGGCGATCGACCGCGCCGTCGATCTCGGACTGCCGGTGCTGGTCGAGGCGCGCAGCGGCGGTGCCCGGATGCAGGAGGGCATGGTCTCGTTGATCCAGATGGCGCGAACCGCCGCGGCGATGGGCCGCCTGCGGGCGGCCGGCCTGGGCTCGGTCGCCGTCCTGCACCATCCCACCACCGGCGGCGTGTTCGCCTCGTACGCGTCGCTGTGCGACGTGATCGCGGCCGACGCCGGGGCGACCATCGGCTTCGCCGGACCCCGGGTCGCCGAGGCGTTCACGGGCGTGTCGGTCGAAGGACGTTCCCACACCGCCGAGACGGCGTTCGCCGCGGGCCTCGTCGATTTCGTGGGCGGACCGGACGCCGTCGCGCACTGGGTCGACGGCGCGCTCGGCCGCACGCCGACCCCGTTGCGGATCCGGCCACTCCCCGCACCGGGTACCGACGCGCCGGCCGGCGCGGGCTCAGCGCGCGCCGGTGCGGCGCGGACCGCCTGGGACGAGGTCGTCGCCGCCAGGTCCCGGGGGCGCCCCAGCGGCATCGACGTCGCCGCCGCACTCGTCGACTCCTGGACCGGGCTCGCCGCCGTGGACCCCACGGTGCGGTGCGGCCTGGCGACCGTGGGTCGACAGCGGGTCGTGGTGATCGCGCAGGACCGCCACGCGGGCAACGGTCGACCCTCTCCGACCGGCTATGCGCAGGCCGAGCGGGCCATCGCCCTCGCGGCACGTCGTCGCCTGCCCATCGTCACGCTGATCGACACCCCCGGCGCGGAACCCGGCTCCGATGCCGAGCAGGCCGGGATCGCGGCGGCCATCGCCAGGGTGTTCCTCGCCCTGGCCGACGCGCCCGTTCCCACGGTGGGCGTGTGTGTCGGAGAGGGCGGCAGCGGGGGAGCGCTGGCCTTCGGCGTCACCGACCGGCTGTTGATCCAGGAACACGCGGTGTTCTCGGTGATCGGCGCGGAGGGCGCGGCGGCGATCCTGTACCGGGACGCGTCCCGGGCCGCCGAGGTGTCGGAACTGCTCCGTCTCACGAGCGCCGACCTCGAGGCCCTCGGTATCGTCGACGCGGTGGTGCCCGACGACGTCGACGGGGTCGTCGGCGCCGTGGTGGACGCGCTCGGCCACGCGGAGGTCGGTCGGCGGCGTGAGCGGTTCGACCGGGTCGCGCACCGGTGGCTCACGACCTCGACCTGACGTCGCGACGACCCGACTGCCGTCGTCGCCGGCGGCGACCACTCAGACGACGCAGCGCGCCGGTCGCGGCGGTCGCGCCGTCCGGATCGCCGCGCGCGATCCGTTCGGCCAGACGCCGGAGCCGGGCCCGGTCGGCCCGCTCGATGATCCGGTGACGCCGCGTCGGGGCGGCCGCGTCGAGCAGATCGACGAGCAGGCGCCCGACCGACCGTTCGTCGGCGGCGCGTGCGCCCCACCACGACGCCCGCTCGCCGACGGGATACGAGCGCCCGTCGGCGAAGCCGCAGAGCACCGGATCGTCGGCATGCAACCGGACCGCGGACGCGGTGAGTGGGCCGTGGGTGACGCCGAGGTCGTGCAGGTCGGCGAGGGTCCCCAGGATCGCCGCGCCGAGCCGCGCCAGGTCGCGGGCCCGGCGTGGCGCTCCGGTCGACAGATCCCGACCGCCCGCGAACGCGGTGACCAGGGTCGTCGAGCCACCGTCGTCCTCGAGGGCGACGAACGCCTCGACGCCCGGATGGGCGACGCTTCGAAGCAACGCGGCGATCTGCACCAGGCGGGCGCGATGTTCGGGATCGTCGCTGCGTCGCTGGACCGTGAACGACCCGGCGGTCACCACCAGCGACGTGGTCCACCCCGGCGCAACCGGCCCATGGCACCGGTCGGAGGCATTTTCCATGCGCTCGATTCACCTCTGCGTGTCGTTCGACGCGGCCATCACTCCAGTCCTTACCCGGCACCGGCGCGGCGCAAACCTCGCACCGTGTCGACACCGCGGGAGCCGCCCGTGGTTCGATGTCCACGTTCGAACACGGCCCCGGCCCCCTACAATCGGTCCATGGCCGACGCGGAGATCCAGTGGCTGAGCACCGCCGCCGCGGCGAAACGCCTGGGCGTCACACCGCGCACCCTGTACCGCTTCATCGACGCCGACGACCTGCCCGCCTACCGTTTCGGTCGGGTCATCAGGCTGAAGCAGACCGACGTCGACTCCTTCATCGAGGCGTGCAGGATCGAACCCGGTTCACTCGAGCATCTCTATCCGGAACCCGGGCAGAACCCCGACGGCCACTGACCCGGGCCGGTCGGCCACGACCGGCGATCGTCGTCCGTTCGACCGTGGGGTACGTTGGCGGCCGTGCAGACCGGAGTCGGGGCTGATGACGTCGCACGTCGTCCCACCCTCGCGCATCTCCCGGGTCTCGACGGGCTGCGGGGCGTCGCCGTCGCCGCGGTCCTCGCCTTCCATGCCGGTCATCTCCAGGGCGGCTACCTGGGCGTCGACCTGTTCTTCGTCCTCTCCGGGTATCTGATCACCTCGTTGCTGCTGGTCGAAGGCGACCGCACCGGCTCCATCGACCTGGCCCGCTTCTGGGGGCGACGCGCCAGGCGGCTGCTGCCCGCCCTGGGCGTGATGCTCGTGGGGGTGAGCCTCTACGCGTGGGTGGTCGCCGACCCCGGCGAGTTGCATCGCATCCGCTGGGACGGGCTGGCGACGCTCGCCTATGTGGCGAACTGGCGGCAGATCTTCGGGCGGGTCGACTACTTCGCGCTCTTCTCGGCGCCGTCCCCGCTCGAGCACACCTGGAGCCTGGCGATCGAGGAACAGTTCTACGTGGTGTGGCCGTTGGTGTTCGTGGCGCTCGTGGTCGCGCTGCGCCGGCGGCGGTCGACATCCGAGATCCCCCGACGCCGTCTGGGGGCTGCGGTCGTCGGACTCTCGGTGACCCTCGCCGTGGTGGCGCTCGGCGCCCAGATCGTGCTCGAACGCGTCGCGGGGTGGCAGCGGGTGTACTTCGGTACCGACACCCGGGCGTTCGCGATCCTCGTCGGCGCGGCGGTCGCCGGCCATGCGGCGTGGAGGGGTCCGGTCAGGGACGGGACGCCGCGTCGGACCCTCGAGGTGGGTGCGATCGTCGGCGCCGCAATACTCGCCGTGGCGTGGGCGTCGCTCGACGGCACCGGTTGGTCGGTCCGCCACGGTGGCCTGCCGGCGTGCTCGATCGCCGGGGCGGTGGTGGTGGCCGCCGTGGCGCAGCCGCGGCCGACGATCATCGCCCGAGCGCTTTCGTTCGCGCCGTTGCGCTGGCTGGGGCTGATCTCCTACGGGGTGTACCTGTACCACTGGCCGATCGACGTGTGGTTGAGTGCGGATCGTACGGGATGGTCGGGTTGGGGCCTGGTTGCCCTGCAGCTCACGGTCACCCTCGCCGTGTCGGTGCTGTCGTATCGCTTCATCGAGCAGCCCGTGCGCCGCGGCCGAGCGTGGCCCCGGCTGGTGAACGTCGCCGTGCCGGTCACCGGTGCATTGGCGGTCGGCGTCCTGGTCATGGCTTCGACCGCCACCAACGCCTTCGACCGGCTCGGACCCCACGACACCCCGGGCGTGACGTCGTCCGGCGCCGGGGGGCCCACGACGATGATCGTCGGTGACTCGGTCGCCTGGTACCTGGGCGAGCAGGGTTTCGGCGAGGTCCGGACCGACCCACCGATGCGCTTCGTCAACGACGGTACGCCGGGGTGTGCTTTCCCGCCGACCGATCGGTTCAGGTACGCGGACGGCTCCCAGTCCGACGAGTTCACCGCATCGTGCGACCGGCACTGGTTGCGTCTCATCGACGAGTACGACGTGACGAGGATCGTGTTCGTGCTCGGCGCCACGGTCTCGGACCAGCCCCGGCACGACGGCGCTTTCCTCGCGCCGTGTTCGCCGGCGTGGCACGACTGGTATGTCGCCGAGCTGGGCGGGTGGACCCGTCGGTTCGCGGCGCAGGGGGTCCACACCTTCCTGGTGACGATGCCGCCCGCGATCGATGCCGGGACGCGGACCGCCGCGGTCACTGCGGCGAACGCACGGTCCGCCGCCTGCGGCAACCGGGTGATGAAGGAGGTCGCGGCCGCCGATCCCGCGCACGTGAGCGTGATCGACCTCGAGGCGAAGATGTGTCCCGGTGACGATTCGGCGTGCGCGCGGACCTGGGACGGCGTCACACTGCGCCCCGACACGGTGCACTTCAAGGGTCCGAGCGCCGAGCTGGTCGCGGCGTGGCTCCTCTCACAGATGGGAGTCGACGTCACTGGCCGATGAGCCGTTCCCCGGTTCCGCCCCGGCGGTTCAGGCGCTGGTCGACGTGCTGGGCTCGTCGATCGACGGCGCCGTGGCGTCGGCGGGCGTGGCGGCATCCGCGGCGGCCCCGGCGCGGGGACCGGCCGGGGTGTCGCCACCGGCTGTGGGGTGGGCGCCGTGTTCATCGGCCCGGGTCCCCGCCGCGTCGTCGGTGGAGTCCGCTCGGTGCTCCGGCTCCGGCGTTGCGGTGACCGGGCTCTCGTGGCCCTTCTTGCGACTCCGACCGGACTTGGAACCGGCTTTTCCCAGATAGCCGTAGCCGTAGCCGTAGCCGTACCCGTAGTACTGGTTCATCTCGGAACGGTCGCAGCTGTTGAGGACCACGCCGAGCACGTTGGCCCGGTACTGGCCCAACAATCCGGCGACCCGGCGGGCGGCGTTGGCGCGGGTCCGGTCGGCCCGGAGCACCAGCACCACGGCATCGGCGGATTCGAGCAGATCGACGGCATCGTTGGTCGTGAGGATGGGCGGAGTGTCCAGGATCACCAGGTCGTAGCCGGCACGCCAGGCGGCGATGGACGTCGCGAGCCGGGCGTTCGCCGTCTCGGGAGAGGCGGCATCGTGCGGACCGGGAAGGAACGACACGTTCGCGATCCGCGTCTCGGTCGGCTCGTCCGGCGTGATCAGGTTCGGGACCGGAGCGAGATAACGACGCACGGTGGGCCGTCGGAAGTCGCCGTCGATGACCAGCACCCGGTTGCCGTCGTCGGCGAACGCGGCGGCGAGGTTCGCGACGGTCGTGGTCTTGCCTTCGGCCGGTCCGGGAGAGGTGACCAGCAGAACCGGGGCGCCGGCCGCGGCCGCCGGGTCGCGTTCCTCGAGTGCGAACGTGATCGCGGTCCGGGCGGCACGGAAACGCTCTGCTGCTGCTCCGGTCGTCTCGTCCTCGACCGCGACGTGGTGGTCGCGGGACTGTTCCTTGGCGAGATGGGGAATCTCGGTCAGCACACCGAGTCCCGTGAGTTCCTCGACCCGGTCACGGCGTCGGATCCGGTCGTCCCAGGCTTCGAGCACGAACGCGCTGATCAGTCCGAGTACCAGGCCGGCCGCGCTGCCCAGGAGAATGCGCGTCGAGTCCGACAGCCCGGCGCTCCGTGACAGGTCCGTCTCGTCGAAGTCAGGCGCGGAGGTGTTCGACGAGTTGGGGTTCGCGAGCCGACTGCGCGAGTTGAGGTTCTGGCTGTGCCGGTAGTTGTAGCCGCGGGCGTTGATCTCGATCGGCGTCGCCGGGAGCAGCACTTCGAGGGTGAAGCCGCCACCCGACGTCGGGAGGCTCCCGATCTGTTCGGTGAGGTCCTTGATGTCGTCCTCGAGCTGCTGGACTCGTTGCACCCGGAGGAGCTGATCGGCCTGGCTGCCGCCCGTCTGGGCCTTGAGGCGGTCCCGTTGCGTGATCGACGAATCGAGTTGAGACTGCAGGCTCCGGCGTTTGGATTCGACGGTGTTCCCCGCATCGGCCTCGGCCAGGAGCCGCAGCGAATCGGCGGCGGTGTTCGCCAGTTCGACGGCAACCTCCGGTTGGGTGGCGATGGCGGTGACGTCGATGGCGTCGACGTTGGGCCGGACCGTGGCGTCGATCGACGCAGCCACCTGGTCGCTGCTCATACCGACCGCCTTGCCCACCTTGTTCAGCAACGTCAACGACTCGGCCTGGAGTGCCGCTTGGCTGAGGGAATAGCCGCCGTTGCTGCCGCTTTCGGAGGAAGGGCTCTTCTGGGAGAGCGTGTTGGTCGCCTTGTAGTACCGCGTGGTGACCGGCGCCTCGGTGACCACGAACGTCGAGACGATCCCGGCGACGAGGCCGATGAACAGCCCGAGCGCGACCCATTTCCACCGCCGGACGAGGACGTTCGCGTAATGGCGCAGCAGATTCTCCGACGCGCCGTCGAACGCGGGAACGGGCGCAGGCGAGTCGCCAGGCTGTGAGGCGTTCGGGTCGGTCATGGGTGGCTGCGTGTCCCTCCGGCGGGCAGATCGACCAGTCTAGAACGCGCGCATTGCGATCCGAAGGGTCGTGGGGGCAGCGGTGCGTCAGCCACGTCGGTGACCGCTCCGCGCGACGACACCGGTGTAGAACTCCTCGATCGCGTCGACGTGGTGCTCGATGGTGAACGACGCGACGAAGCGCCGATGCCCCCGGGCCGCGAGGTCGGTCCGGGCGTCCGGGTCGTCGGCGAATCGTCGCAGGAGCGCTGCGGCGGCGTCGACGTCCCCCGGCGGGAACAGCGCCTCGGGCGTGGCCGGACCGATCGTCTCGCGGTGAGCGCCCCCGTCGGCGGCGACCACGGGAAGCCCGGCGGCCATCGCTTCGACGACGCTGAGTCCGAAGGGCTCGGCCGGCGCGGTGGCGATCAGCAGCGCGGCGTCGGCCATCCGACGATCCAGGTCGTCGACCCGCCCGAGGAAACGCGTCGCTTCCGCGATCCCGATTCGGGTCGCCTCGTGCTCGAGGTGCGCTCGCTCCGAGCCCGCACCCGCCACGTGGAGTTCCCACCCCTCATCGGCGAGCCCGGAGGCGGCGAACGCGCCCAGGGCCAGTGCGGTGCACTTCTCGGACTCGAGCCGCTGCGCCACGAGCACGACATCGTGACGCGGCCGGCGTCCGTTCGCGGCCGTTGGCGCCGGCACGCCGTTGGGGATGACCGCCGGCTCGCCCCCCGCCGTCGAGGCGACGAACCGGCTGATCGCGATCTCGGCGTCGACGAGACGAGGAACGACCGACCACGCCGCACGGGTGAGCCGGTCGTGACCACGCCGTTGCGCGAAGTGCAGCGTCGACACGATCGGCGCTCGCAGGAGCGGACGGGTCGCGATGGCGACGAGATCCGAGCCCGTCATGTGGGCGTGCACCAGGTCGGGCCGGGGCCCGCGACGGCTCAAACGAAGTGCCGCCGCCGCGCCGGGCGCATCGACGAAGCGTACCGTCGACCCCGCCAGCTCCGTGTGCATCGCCGCAGCGTCGCCGCCGAACACCGTGACGTCGTGACCTCGACGGGCGAGTTCGACCGAGGTGGTCGCCACGTGGCGTTCGACGCCCGCGAAGTTGTCGGTGCAGACGAGCTGGCGTATGCGCATCGGGTGGCTCGGTCGGGATCGGGTGGCCTGACGAGGCTACCGGGCACGGCCCGCGAGCCACCGTCGAAACGGCCTGCCACGTGGCCCGGTGATCGATGGCGGTAGCATTCCCACCGGCACGTTGCGGAGGAGTCCACCCAAGTCCATGTCGATGCTCATGTCCGGCGGCCGCCCCGAGCGTTCCACCGCTCTCACCGACGCCCGCCCCGCAGGGCTCGTCGGGGTGATCGCCGCGTTCGAGTTCGCCGCAGCCTGGGTCGCGACGTCGTCGACGACGATGGCGATGACCGTGATCGTCGGAGCCTTTGCGCTGACGGCGTGCGTGTTGGCACCGGCACTGATCCTGGGCGCCGCGTTCCCGGCGTCGTTCGCGACCATGCGGGTCGGCCCGGCCGCGGTCGACCTCAGCGTCGCGGACTTCATGACGTTTCTCGG
>JBDZVK010000059.1:0-11292 GCA_040255725.1 Actinomycetota bacterium | reverse complement strand
TGGTCCCCAGAGGGACCGGCCTCCCCCGGCCGGTCCCTCGATTGTTCTCCCGAAATCGTCGGCTACTCTCGTGCCCCATGTCCACCGGAGCGGCCTTCTTCGATCTGGACCGCACCCTGCTGCGCGGTGCCTCCGGTCCGGTGATCTCCGAAGCCCTGCGCCAACTCGGCGTGCTGGGAAGCCGCCCGATCCCGGGCGAGAGCCTCGTCTACCGCGTGTTCGACGCCGTCGGCGAGACCCTGCCGGCCATGGCGCTCACGCGATCGGCCGCGCGTTTCGCGGCCGGATGGAGCCGCACCGCGGTCCGCGAGGCCGGCGAGATCGTCGCCGAGCGACTCGTCGACCGGGTGCAGCCCTTCGGCCGGCTGCTTCTCGCGGAACACCATGCCGCGGGCAGACCCGTGGTCATGGCGACGACCTCGCCGTTCGACCTCGTCGAACCGCTGGCCCGGGCGCTGGACATGGACGACGTGATCGCCACCCGCTACGGCGTCGCCGACGACGTCTACGACGGGACGATCATCGGGGATTTCGTGTGGGGTCCCGGCAAGCTCGCGGCCGTCCGGGCCTGGGCCGAGCGCCACGGCATCGACCTCGCCGCGAGCTACGCCTACAGCGACAGCATCTTCGATGCGCCGCTGCTCGGTGCGGTCGGCAACCCGGTGGTGATCAATCCCGACCCGAGGATGCGGATGATGGCACTGCTCCGCCGCTGGCCGCAACGCTACCTCGACGTCCCCTCCGGCGTGCCCAAGGTCGCCGGCTGGGAACCCCAGCGGTTGCTCCAGGGGCTGCTTCGGCCCGAGTTCCTCCGGTTCGTCCGGTGGGAGCTGGACGGCCTCGAGCACCTGCCGAGAACCGGGCCGGCGATCATCGTCGCGAACCACCGCTCCTACTTCGACCCGATCGCGCTCGGTTACCTGGCCGGACGGGTGGACCGTGCCGTTCGCTTCCTGGCGAAGAAGGAGGTGGTCGATGCACCGGTCGTGGGTCAGATCGTGCGGGCGATGGGCACCATCCGGGTGGACCGGGGCACGGGCTCGAACGCCCCGCTCGAGCTCGCGGCCGAAGCCCTCGAGGGCGGTGAACTGGTGGTGATCCTTCCCCAGGGCACGATTCCCCGTGGCGAGGAGTTCTTCGAGCCGACGCTGCGCGGTCGGCCCGGCGCGGCGCGGCTGGCCGCCACGAGCCGGGTCCCGGTGATCCCCGTCGGCATCTGGGGCACCGAGAAGGTCTGGCCCCGCGCGGCACGGGTACCCGACCTGACGAACATCACCGACCCGCCCACGGTCCGACTGTCGGTCGGCCCACCGGTCGCACTCAAGTACCGGAGTGACCGGGCGGACACCGAGCGGATCATGCGGGCCATCGAGAAGCTGCTCCCCGCCGAGGCCGCGGACCGCCCCACGCCCTCCGCCGCGGAGATCGCCGAGGCGTCACCGCCGGGTCACTGAACCCGCCGCGAACCGGCGCGTCAGATCCACCCCCACACGGCATCGGATGCCCACCAGGCCCAGAGCGCCACGACCACGACGCTGACCGCCGCGATCGGTGCCGGCCAGCGTCTCGGGAGCGCCCGATGCACACCCGGGACGCCGAAGAGCGTGAGGGGAAGCAGCGGGAGGAAATAGCGGCCCTGCACCCAGACGATCTCGTGGGCCGCCGGTGGGTTCGCGGCGATCGCCAGCCCGTACTCGATCAACAGGACGGTGGCCGTACCGACCACCAGCGCGACCACCACCGAGACGACCCGGTCGCGCCGGGGCACGACCGGCCCGTCGGCCGCGACGGCCCCGGACCGGCCCCGACGGCGCAACCTCTCGGCGCAGGCCGCGACCCGACGCGGCATCGGATCGACCAACCGGACGACGGCCAGCCACCCGAAACCGGCCCAGAGCGGCATTGGGAAGTTGTGCGCCCACCGACGTACAGGAGTGAAGACCCCTCCGAGCAGCGCCCGGTGTTCGTGCGGGTTCGCCCAGCCGCGGAAGATCGATCGGACGAACTCGAAGGGATGACGACGGATCCATGCCGCTGCGAGATCGCTCTCGGACCGGTTGATGCCGGTGATCCGGATATGAGCCACGACCCCGAAGTTCCAGAGCCCGGCGACGATTCCCACGGCGGCGAGGGTGCCGGTCGCGATCGCCACCCGTCGGCGGAGCGATCCGAACGCGGCGGTCGGCACCGCCAGCACCAGGAGCGCGAAGGGCACGTACGCGGACTTCGAGAGCGCGAGACCGAGTCCGACCGCGGCGAACGCCCACCACGACCGGGCACCGACCCGCCCGCCCGTACGCGCACGGTCGATCGCGGCGAGCGCGAACGCGGTGGCGCAGCACGTGAGGGCCAGCGTCACCGGATCTGCCGACACGTTCGCCGCGCCCTGGATCACGACCGGGAGGAGGCCGATCGTGAAGAGAAGCGGCTTGCCCCAGGGAACCCGATGGATCGCGAACGCCATCAGTGCCACGACGGCCGCGAGCTGGGCGAGGCGGGCACCGTAGACACTTCCCGCTGCTCCGGCAACCGCACGGCCGACCCGGTACCCGGCGAGCGCCGGGAGGTACGGCACCGGGGAGTAGACGTCGGCGGTGTGGGCGATGCCGGTGATGGACCAGCCGACTTCTGCGCAACGGGGATTGCGGAACTGCTCGGTCCAGGAGATCCGTTCGCCGGCGAGGCGGACGGTGAGCCGTCGGTGGACGTACGCGGTGATGCAGGCGTCGGCACCGCTTCCGGGAGTCCGGTCGATGGTCTCGGGCGGGATGATCCGGCCCGCTTCGATCATCGCGACCCGGGAGACGTGAGCGGGCTCATCGGTTCCTTCGAGCGCGGGGGTGAGGAACACGAACACCAGACCCACGACGGCGGCGATGGCGACGTACCAGCGCGTCCAGCCGAATGCCCGGGACGACCGGTGATCCATGGCGTGCACGCGCGCTCAGGAGCGCCGACGCTCGAAGACCCAGATGTTTCCGTGGAGACTGGCGTCGGTCAGGTCGAAATAGCGCTTCAGGGGTTCCACCGGCAGGTCCGGGTCGGCGATGAGCACCGGGTCGCCCCCTTGCTGTGCCCGCGCACTGACCTCCATCCCGATGAGCAGGCGGAACTCGACCGAGTCCAGCAGCCCGGTCAGATCTCCGTCGGCGGGTGCGAGCATCTCGTGGACGGTGCGACGCCACTCGTCGGTGCCGGCATCGACGAGCTGTCTGGCCCGCGGGGTGAGGTCGATCCGATCGTGGGCGGCGAGCCACTCCCGGGAGATCTTCTCGTCGGTCGCGAGCTGGGCCTTCTGGGAATCGGTCAGGAGCGGGATCTTCGCGACGAGCTCACCCCTGTCGCCCTCGGGTGGCGTCGGCGCCTGGATGTAGACACTCACCGCCGCCTGGGCGTCGCAGGCATGGTGATGCCCGTACTGCTGTGCAGTGTGCGGATCGACGCAGAACTGCACGCCGGCGGTGTCGAGTCCGAGGAGCAGCGTGGAGAAGAACCGTTGGGAGGTGAAATCGGATCCGGCGACGACCCGGACCTTGCCCCGGTCGGTGAGTCGGGGGACGACCTCGTCGACGAGGCTGCGCGCGAAGCCACTGTGCTGCATGTCGGTCGCCGAGCCGTAGTTCGCATAGCTCAGTCCGAGTACGGCGAGGACGACCGCGCCGACACCGGCGGCACGGGCCACGTGCCATTGCAGGCGCGGCGCGAGCATCCGGTAGGCGCTGAAGGCGATCGCGAACCACACGAAGGCGGCGAGGCACCACAGGGACCGCAGGTACTGGAGTGGGAAGCCCCACACCGCGGGCGCCTGGGTGACCGTCTCGATGCTGACGAGGATCGCCACCACCGACACCGCGAGCGCCGCCAGGCTCAGACGGTCACGGCGCCGCCACGCGGCCCAGCCGAGACCGGCGATCGAGCCGGCGACCACGACCCCGACGAGGACGTCTCCCACGGTGAGGTGCTGCAGCCCGAGGCGGAAGTCGGGATCGTCGAAGCGCCCCCGGAACCAGAACGTCGGTTTCCCGATCAACCGGAGTGTGGCGTTGTACCCGACCACGTAGGACCCGACCGGGTCACGATGCTGCCCCGACGCGGAGAGCAGCAGTGTGAGGTTGCCGGGCCGGTTGGTGAACTGCTGGATGAGCGTGGGGAGCCACATGACGAGGGTGATCGCGCCCGTCTGCCAGAGCCGCCGTCGAAACCTGCGGAACGAAACGCCCGCATCGTCGCCGCTCTCGGGCGACGCACGTCCCGCCCGCTCGCGCCTGATCCAGAGCACGATGCCGACCACGGCGCACAGACCGATCACCGGCACCTGGAGCGCCATCACGAGGTGGTTCAGGAACAGGTAGTTCGCCGTGACGGCCAACGCAGGGAGTGCGTCGAATTCACCCGAGGTGACGAGCCAAACGAGGAGGAGAAAGCACAGGAACGGAACCGTCACCATCTCCATCGGCCGCGCGTCGATGAGGTTCTCACTGCCGATCGACCACGTGAACGCGTTGAGCAGGAGGAATCCAAGGAGGGCGGCCCGCACACCGAGGCGGCGGTAGATCATCCAGCCGGTCATCACGACGAAGCCGGCGTTGATCACCGCCATACCGAGCAGCGTGCCCCACGAGTTCCCGAGCAGGTGCACCGGCACGGCGAGCAGGTAGAGCAGGATCGGACCCGGAAAGTGGATCTCGTGCCCGGCCCAACTCGAGCCCGACGACCACATGCCGTACAGCGGTGGATGGGCGCTGAAGGTCGCCCGCGCCCGGATGATCGTCGCCGCGACGTCGAGGGTCGGGTAGAAGCCGTTCCGCCCGTCGCGTATCGCTGCCCAGAAGAACGGTACGACCGCCGCGATCGCACCGACGAGGAACAGGATCCGGCCGGTTCGTCTCACCTGAACCTCGGTGGCCGGATCGCCGGCAGCGGGTTGAGGGGACGCGACGTCGGCGACGGTGTCGGTCATGAAGCGACGAGAACCTCGGCACGGTCAGCGGGTCCCGATGCAGAACCCGTCGGAGACAACCGGTGCATGGTAGTCGCCCGACGGGCGGGCGATGGATTGCCGGAGCGTCAGTTCGTGGTGTGCGCCCGGATGATGTTCAGTGCGCTGCCGGCCTTGAACCACTCGATCTGCTCGTCGTTGAGTGTGTGGGTGGCTTCGAAGTCCTCGACGCTGCCGTCGGGGTGGACGATCTGGCAGTGCACCGCCACGTCGGGCGCCAGATCGGCCAGGCCCAGGATGTTGATCTTGTCGTCCTCACCGATCGCGTCGTAGGTCGCCGGATCGGCGAAGGTCAGGGCGAGCATGCCCTGCTTCTTCAGGTTCGACTCGTGGATCCGGGCGAAGGACCTGACGAAGACGGCCACGGCACCGCGGTAGCGGGGCTCCATCGCCGCGTGTTCCCGCGACGAACCCTCGCCGTAGTTCTCGTCGCCGATCGCCACCCAGGGCACTCCCGCTTCGTGCAGGTGCTTGGCGATGTCCGGATACGACTTCGTCGTGCCGTCGAGCGGGTCCTTGCCCTCACCCGCCACACCGGTGAAGGCGTTCACGGCGCCCGCGAACAGGTTGCCGGAGATGTTCTCGAGGTGACCGCGGTACTTGAGCCACGGTCCGGCCATCGAGATGTGGTCGGTGGTGCACTTGCCCTGAGCCTTCATCGCCACCGGGAGGTCGGTGAAGTCCTCGCCGTTCCAGGGTTCGAAGGGAGTGAGCAACTGCAGCCGGTCGCTGTCGGGAGCGATGATGACGTCGACGTCGGAGCCGTCCGCGGGCGGGGCGACGAACCGTTGGTCGCCCTTGATGTAGCCGTCGTCGGGGAACTGTTCACCGGCCGGCGGGTCGAGCCGGAACTCCTCGCCGTCGGCGCCGGTGAGGGTGTCGGTGCGCGGGTCGAAGTCGAGCGTGCCGGCGAGCGCGAGCGCCACGACGGTGTCGGGCGAGGTCACGAAGGCGAGCGTGTTGGGGTTCCCGTCGTTGCGCTTGGGGAAGTTCCGGTTGTAGGAGTTCACGATCGTGTTCTTGGCGCCCTCGGGCATCTCGGGGCGGGCCCACTGGCCGATGCAGGGGCCACAGGCGTTCGCGAGCACCATCGCACCGATGGCCTCGAAGTCACCGATGAGCCCGTCGCGTTCGATCGTGGCGCGCACCTGTTCCGAACCCGGAGTGACCATGAGCTGGGTCTTGGCCTTCAGCCCGTGGGCCGCGGCCTGCCGGGCGATCGACGCGGCGCGGGTGATGTCCTCGTACGACGAGTTGGTGCACGAGCCGATCAGCGACGACGAGATCTCGAGCGGCCAGCCCTCTCGTCTGGCGACGGCCCCGACCTCGGAGACCGGGCGGGCGTAGTCGGGCGAGTGGGGCCCGTTGATGTAGGGCGCGAGTTCGTCGAGGTCGATCTCGATGACGCTGTCGAAGAACCGCGACGGGTCCTCGAGCACCTCGGGGTCGTCGCGCAGGTCTTCACGGTGCGCCTCGGCGGCATCGGCGAGCGCTTCCCGCCCGGTCGCACGCAGGTACTCGCGCATGTTGTCGTCGTAGGCGAACAGCGAACACGTCGCACCGATCTCGGCACCCATGTTGCAGATCGTCCCCTTGCCCGTGGCCGAGATCGTGTCGGCGCCCGCACCGAAGTACTGCACGATGGCGCCGGTGCCGCCCTTGACGGTGAGCTCTTCGGCGACCTTCAAGATGATGTCCTTGGGTGCGGTCCACCCGTCGAGGCTGCCGGTGAGGTGCACGCCGATGAGCTTGGGATAGCGGACGTTGAAGGGCCGGTCGACCATGACGTCCACGGCGTCCGCGCCGCCGACACCGATGGCGACCATCCCGAGTCCTCCTGCGTTCGGGGTGTGGCTGTCGGTGCCGATCATGAACCCGCCGGGGAACGCGTAGTTCTCGAGCACGACCTGGTGGATGATGCCGCTGCCGGGCTTCCAGAAGCCGATGCCGTGCTTCTTGGAAGCGCTCTCGAGGAAGTCGTACACCTCGACGTTGGTGTGCTCGGCGCGCACCAGGTCGGGGAGCGCTCCTTCGAGCGCCTGGATGAGGTGATCGCAGTGGATCGTGGTGGGCACCGCGACCTGGTCGAGGCCGGCGGTCATGAACTGCAGTACGGCCATCTGCGCGGTCGCATCCTGCATCGCGATGCGGTCGGGTGCGAAGTCGGTGTAACTCACGGCGCGTTCGACGCCGCCGTGCTCGGGGTCGCTGAGATGGTTGAACAGGATCTTCTCGGTCGCCGTGAGGGGCCGACCGAGGCGCTTCCGTCCCAGTGCGACGCGCTCGCCGAGGCGTTCGTAGACCTTCTCGACGAGTTCGACCGGGGTACTGGAGTGCACTGGTGTGGAAGCATCGGGGTTCATGTGGGGCTCCTCGTCGGACGTCGTGGTGGGGACGAACGACGGGGCCGCCCGGGAGCGGGCCTGGTTTCGTCCTCGATCTTGCATTCGTCTTCAATATAGACAAGTCTGATACAAGTGCGCAAGATCCGGTACCTCGACATCGCAGACGACCTGCGGGGGCGTCTGCACGCGGGCGAGTTCAGTGACGGCCGCCTGCCCAGCGAAGCCGAGTTGTCGGAGAGCTACGCGGCGAGCCGGGTCACGGTCCGCAAGGCGCTCGAGGCGCTGCGCACCGAAGGCCTCATCGCGGCGCAACAGGGGCTCGGATGGTTCGCGTCGGGCGACCCGCTGCGCCAACGGTTGGGGCGCCTCGGCACGATCGAAGCACAACTCGCGGCGTCGGGAGTCACCTCGGAGCGCCAGGTGCTCGAATTGCGCACGATGGTCGCACCGGCGCGCGTACGCGACGTCCTCAACGTCGAGCGGGTCGTCCGCCTGCTGCGACTGAACCTCGCCGACGGTCGGCCCTTCGCGCTGGTCACCGTGTGGTGTCCCGAAGACCTGGGTGGGACTTTCACCCGGAGCGAGCTGACCGAGCATTCCTTCCACGACCTGCTCGACGTGCCGCTGGGCCACGGCGTCCAGACGATCGCCGCGGCACTGGCCACGCCCCGGCAGGCCGAGCTGCTCGACGTGGCAGCGGGCTCGGCGGTGTTGGTGTGCCAGCGCACGACGTATGCGACCGACGAGCGTGCCGTGTTGCTCGCCACGCACGTCTTCCCCGGGGCACTGACCGAGTTCAGCGTGGACCTGCCCCGGGCCGAGGCGTCGATCGCGCCGTCGGGCATCCGTCTGGTGGAGTAGGTGCCGGCCCCGACCGGTGTGCGCACGGGATGCTCCCTGCACCGTCACCCGGACGTGGCCGCGACGGCGATCGGTGCAACGCCGGATCGCGCGCACACCGACCCGACGGTCGATCGACCACCTGGATGCGGCTCCGGTAGCCTCGCCGGCGTGTCTCGACGTCGCGCCATCGGCCTGCTCGCGTGTCTGATCGTGGTCGGCTCGTCGCTCGTGGGCTGCTCGAGGGCGCCGTCCAAGGCCGGGCTGATCACCAAGCTCGAACAGCGGAACGGACTGAGCACGGCCCAGGCGCGCTGCATCGCGAACGGACTCTACGACGGGATGCCCGACGAGCAGCCCGCGATCAGGCGACTCTCGCCGGGGGAACTGCGCGCCGTGGCCAAGCCCGACAACGCCGGCAAGGTTCCTGCCGACGTCGTGCAGATTCTCCGCGATGTCACCTCCGCATGCGTCGCGACCACCCCGGAGCCGGCCGCTCCCTGAACGACCGCCACCGCTCAGGGCCAGGCGCGCTCGCGCTTCGACCGTCTGCCGCGGTGCAACGGTTTGCGTTCGCCGAGCTGCCAGGCGCGTCGCCACGAATCGGCCTCGGGGCCCGTGAGGGTCGGAGTTGTCCCCTCATGGAGACGGCGCCGCGCGGCGTACCAGTCGGTGCCGGCCTCATCTGCCAGCGCGGCCACGGCCACCTCGATCCGGTCGCCGAGACGGCGGGAGTCCTCACCGTCGGCCCGTACCAGTGGCGTCCCGAAGGTGACCCGCGTGCTGCCGAGCCTGGGTCGTCTGGCGCCCTTGGGGAAAAGCCGGTCGGTGCCCTGGATGTGCGCCGGAACGACCGGCACGCCACAGCGAACCGCCAGGTACGCCGCGCCGCCCTTGAACGGTTGGCCCCAGCCGTCGGGGGAGCGACCGCCCTCGGGAAAGATGACCATCGACCAGCCGTCGTCGAGCAGGGCCGCCGATTCGTCGGCGGAGCGTCGACTGACCCGGGTTCGTTCCATCGGGATGGCGTTGAGCACCAGTGCCGACGCTGCTCCGGAGAGGCGATTGCCGAAGAAGTAGTCCGCGGCGGCCGCCGCGAAGACCTTGTGGCGGAACCGGGTCGGGAGTGCGCCGATCAACAGGGGCGTGTCGAGATGACTGTGGTGGTTCGCGGTGAAGATCACGGGACCGTCGATCCCGTCGAGCCGGTCGAGACCCGCGACCTCGGGGTCCGCGACCGCTCGGCCCAGGGGACGGACCAGCCCGTCGGTGATGGCTCGGCGCGCGAGGCGCGCGGCGGGTCGCCGAGCCCACCCGGTGTCGTAGTCGGCCCCGGTGCGCTTCTCCGGTGGCAGGGGATCGACCCCGGTCGGGACCGTCGGCGCCCGCAGGGGAAACTCGAGCCGGTTCACCACCACCGCCGGGCGGGGAAGCTGCCGTCGGGCGAACGCGACCAGAACCCGTGCCCGGGTCAGACGGGCGCTGGCCTCGGGCGGCCGACGGTGGGCCGGTGCGTCCTTCATGGTGTGTCCTTCGACCTTGGGCGGCCCTGCGGGCCTGCTCGCCCGGGCGTCGCCATCGGCGCGGGCCGTGGGGGGCTGCTCCGCCTGGCGGACTGCGCAGCGTGACCCATCACTGGACGTCCGCCATGATGAGCGGCGGGTTGTGGAAATGGGTGATCGTGGGTTGGGGGCCGACGACGTCGGCCGCGATCTCGAAGGCGTCGTCGAGGGTCGACGCGGGTCGGAACCCCAGGCGACGCACCGCCCTCGGGTCACCGCCGACGATGATAACCCGACCCAGGTGCGCCAGCGCGTGGGCGCCCCAGTACCACATGTAGAACGGGTGCACGCCGTGGTACGCGTAGCTGGTGCGGTACAGGTGCCGGTACCACTCGTCCTCGGCGAAATCCTTCTCGAAACGTTGCTCGATCTCCGCGGGGTCGCGGGTCTCGGTGAGCACCTGTTCGAAGAAGTCGATGTAGCTGGGGTGGTGGATCGGGTTGAAGTCCCACGGGGTCGGATGCGTGCAGATCAGCACCCCGCCCTCGCGCACCAGCGGCTTGTTGCGGTACATGTTGAAGAAGTACCCGAGCCCCAGGCACATGACCAGGATCGGGTTCATCACCGAGTTCACGTTGTAGGGCCCGATGTAGGGGAGGCCCATGGTGAGGATGTCGGTCTGGCCTTCGACGGTCACGAGCTGTTCGTCGAACACCTGCGCGACGGTGGCCTCGTGCACGGCGTCGACCTGGCCGGCGTGCACCGACGTGACCGCGTAGGGTGCCCGCCACGACTGGAAGATCTTGCGTGCGGCGCCCGGCGGCATCCGATCCAGGCCGGCCTTCATGCCCACGAAACTGGCGCGGTCGCGCAGGGTCCACTCCCATTCGCGTTTGGCGAGCACCGACATCGGTCCGGTGGTCCCGAAGGTGTCGTTGTTGAGCGTGGACTCGATCTGGAAGATCTTCACCCCCGCGTCGCGGATCACGTCGCCCATGCGCCAGTTCGACGAGTGCAGCGCCGAGGCGTGGCGGTCCATGAACGACCGCGAGTGCTCCATCGTGTGCACGTTGTGGTGGTGGCGGATGCTGCGGTAGCTGGCCAGGCCCGTCGCCGTGGACTTGTGGCCGCCGTCCATCGAGACGAGATTGATGTTCACGTACACCAGCAGGTCGCTCTCCGCGGCCCGACGGTTGATCTCGACGACCTCGCCGTCGGGCGTGGTGCCCAACTCCGCGAGGTTGTCGGGGTCCTCGGCGTCGTGGTTGTAGAGCCGTCCCGAAGGGGCGAACGCATCGAAGACCCGGTCGCCCACGGCGTGGCGCAACTCGGCCTCGGTCATGCGGCGGTGAAGCGCGAGCGCAGCGATCAGGTGCACGTCGTCGACGCCCTTGGCGGCCGCCACGTCGAGCACCGCTTCGATGATCCTCTGGCGCACGTCGGGTCGACGCATCTGGGGCAGGGGAAGCGAGATGTCGTCGAAGGCGATCGTGAGCTTCATGCCCGGGAAGAGCAACGCCGCGAGGGGTTCGCTGTCGCCGAGGGGGTGGCCGAGCGCGTGGCGGATCGCGGCGTCGGGGTCGTCGAGTCCCTCGTGGGGCTCCGC
>JBDZVK010000058.1:0-11328 GCA_040255725.1 Actinomycetota bacterium | reverse complement strand
CAGGTCGGGGATTCGTCCCGACGTCGCACCAGAGAACGGCCGGCCACGTCGGGGCAACACTCCCGGCCGAGCGTTAGCACTCTCACCGGGAGACTGCTAAGTGTAGAGGCACGGGCTGGCACTTGCAAGCCGAGAGTGCCAGTTTTTCGAATCGGCCGTCACCCAACGCCCCGGTCCGCCCCGGCATCTCCCGTACTCGTCGCAGTTGTGTGCGCCCAACGCACCGGACTGCGACAAGTTCCACTCCGGCCCCGGCCCGCCCCGGCATCTCCCGTACTCGTCGCAGTTGTGTGCGCCCACCGCACCGAACTGCGACGAGTTCCGCCCCCGGCCCGGTGCGCGCGCCCGGTCAGCGGTCGCGTCGTCGACGATCCCCGCGAATCCTGTCGCCGGGGTCGTCGCCCAACCATGCCGCATCGTGGTCGGCGAAGTTCGCCCCCGCGTTGGTCTCGAGGTCGTCCAGCACCGACTCGTCCGCGTCGAGATCTTCGAACCACGACTCGGCACCCCGACGCTTCGCCCGTTCGTCAGCGTCCGACCACAGCTCCGAGTCGAAGCCAGCCGTCCGGCGTTTCGAGAACAACCCCATCGGGGAAGTCTTGCAGACCACGACGGTCGGCGCCCACTGCGCCGGCATGCGCCCCCACTCGGCAGCCCGGCTATCCACCCACCAGGGTCACCCGCCCACCGGTCGCAACCCCGGATCGGCCGACCGGTCGAGCGTGGCCAAGGTCAGGACAGGTCAGAGGGAACGGGCCTTCCACGCAGCATCGACCCGAAGCGGAACTGCCGGCCGGCGCCTGACGTCCGCGCCAGCCGGTCTCACCGTGAGCGAGGTTCGGCGTGACCGTCCGCGCTCGGTTCAGCACCGCGCACCAGTAGAGGTGGCGGTGGCGGTGGAGGTGGAGGTGGCGGCGGCGGTGGTGGAGGAGGAGGAGGTGGCACCGTTCTGCCGAGTTTCCGAAGGTACAGAGGCGAATACCGCTGCTGTGGAGGAGGGGGCCACGGCAATGGATACCCCGGCCAGTCCTCCAAGACCACTTCGGTCCACCTGATCGCCTTCACGCCGTTCCGGTACTTCCGGCCGATCCAAGCCGCCTGAAACCCGCGCACACCACCAATAACACACGCGGCCATACCCATTCCCATAGTTGAATAGATGGTCGCGACTATCCACGTCGGACCGTGCGTCGAAACAAATAACGTCGCCAGCGCTCCCAGGATGCCGACCCACATACCGGGCCAAGCAATGGCAAGAGAAATGTTCGTCAGGACCCGGCCCTCAGGACCAAGACACAGATCGAACATAGCCGCACGATGGGGAGCGACCTTGTTTTGGCGCAACCACGCTTTTTTGGCAAACCATTTCTCATAGCGCAATGCATGGTGCCCGTACCAGGGGGGGATCATTGCTGTGCTCGCCGGTCACTGAGCGCCCCTACTCACCGAGCTGCTCCTGGATCGCCGACGCCACATCTGTGAACAAGGCGGCCTGCCCGAGGCCGAGCCCGAGGTCAGCATGGGCTCGGGCCGCTCTGGTGCTCTGCATTCGCTTCAGCACCCCGCACCAGTGGAGGTGGCGGCGGTGCATGTGGCACCGTTCTGCCGAGTTTCCGAAGGTACAGAGGCGAATACCGTTGTTGTGGAGGAGGGGGCCACGGCAATGGATACCCCGGCCAGTCCTCCAATACCACCTCAGTCCACCTGATCGCCTTCACGCCGTTCCGGTACTTCCGGCCGATCCAAGCCGCCTGAAACCCGCGCACACCACCAATTACACACGCTGTCATGCCTACGCCCATTACGACGTTTATCGTCCACACCAGCCAGGTGGCGTCGTGCGTTGAAACAAACAACATCATAAGGCATCCAATGACCGTCAGATAGCAGCCAGGTCCACCAATGGCGAGGGAGACATTTGTCAGGACCCGCCCCTCAGGTCCAAGACACAGATCGAACGCAGCCGCACGGCGGGGCCCTACTTTGTTTTGGCGCAGCCATAGCTTCTTGGCAAACCACTTCTCATAGCGCAATGCATGATGCCCGTACCAGGGGGGATCATTACTGTGCTCGCCGGTCACTGAGCGCCCCTACTCACCGAGCTGCTCCTGGATCGCCGACGCCACATCGGTGAACAGCGGGGCTTGCCCAAGGCCGGGCCCGAGGTCAGCATGGGCTCGGGCCGCTCTGGTGCTCTGCGTTCGCTTCAGCACCGCGCACCAGTGGAGGTGGTGGTGGTGGAGGAGGAGGAGGTGGCACCGTTCTGCCGAGTTTTCGAAGGTACAGAGGCGAATACCGTTGCTGTGGAGGAGGGGGCCATGGCAACGGATAGCCCGGCCAGTCCTCCAACACCACCTCGGTCCACCTGATCGCCTTCACACCATTGCGGTACTTCCGGCCAATCCAAGCCGCCTGAAACCCGCGCACACCACCAATGACACACGCTGTCATGCCTACACTCAATACGACATTTACCGTCGGGACCAGCCAGGTGGCGCCGTGCCGGGAGACAAACAGCGTCATAAGGGCTCCGATGACGGTCACCCCCATGCCGGGCCACGCAATAGCGAGGGAAATGTTCGTCAGGACCCGCCCCTCAGGACCCAGGCACAGATCGAACGCAGCCGCGCGATGGGGAGCAACCTTGTTTTGGCGTAACCACGCCTTCTTGGCAAACCACTTCTCATAGCGCAAAGCATGGTGCCCGAACCACGGGGGATCATTGCTGCGCTTGCCGGTCACTGAGCGCCCCTACTCACCGAACTGCTCCTGGATCGCCGACGCCACATCCGTGAACAAGGCAGCCTGGCCAAGGCCCAACCCGAACGCGCCGGTCGCGGTGAGCCCGACACCCAACCCCGAACTCTCCGTTACGAAGCCGGCGACTACCGGCACAGGCGCGAAGCCTAAGACAGCGCCGGCGATACCGACGTTCCGCACGATGCATGCTGTGTCACTACCATTCGAGCATTCGTTCTGATCGAGCCCGGCTGCCCCACCGCCAGCAACGACCGACGCAACCGTCAACCCCGTCGAGATTCCACTTGCACCGAGCGCAATCGGGACGAAGCCGGTTGCCACCGACACAACACCGAGCGCAATGGCCACCTCGGCAGGATGGTCGTCCACATAGTCGACGATGGTGTCGCCAATCGATTCAAGCACCGGCCCGAGGCCGCCGACGATACCATCGAAGGCGGCGGCGATCGGCCCATAGCCGATCAAACCGTTCGGGTCCGCGGAATTCACCGGATCGTTCCCCGCATATCCGTAACGATCACCGGTCAACGCCTCCAACGGGTCGGCCGTGGTGAATTGCGTCGTCGCAGGATCATAGTAGCGATGCCGCAGGTAGTAGAACCCGGTCTCAGAGTCCTGATACTGCCCCTGCCACCCGAGTGACACTGGAACGCCGGTCGAAGCGGTCACGTTGCCCCATGCGTCATAGGCACGTGTCGACGCCAAGCCCCCATTGTCGTCATCTGCGACGGTCACCGAACCAGTTCCGTCGACCGACAGGAACCGGATTGGATCGGACCCGATCCGCTCAATCGGCAAACCCCCGGGCCCGTAGATGTAGAAGTTGCCACCGTCCTGGATCAGTTGGGATGTTCCAGACCGAGTGTCCCACGCAAACTCCGTCGTACCTGAACCCGTCGACTTCGAAACCCGCAATCCGTCACCGGCATAGCGATAGCTGGTCGTTCCCGCTGAGGTGGTCGATGCCGTCATCTGACCGAATGCGTCGTAGGAATACGTGTTCGAGCCTGCAGCGACCCGTTCGCCATCCTGGTCGAAGTGGTACACGGTCGCCCCAGAAGGCGGGGCTCCGCACGTTCCCGAGGTCGGGGCAGACCAGCACAGCGCACCAGACTCATCGAACGTCTGGAACGTGCTCTTCACCTTGGTGGGGTTTCCTGCCGTATCATAGTCGTAGGACCCAGAGGGGTTCGTTTCCGACAGCAACTCCCCAGACGCGTCGTAGTTCCACGACGATGTTCCACCCAACTGCATCCTTGATGACAGGACCTCGCCTTTGCCTCGCGAGTAGCTGATCGGCCAAGCGCCGGCCGGCCACTCGTAAGTCACCTTTGACACCGCGCCATCTGCATCGAACTCTCGCCCCTCGCCCGAACCCCCCGGAAAGGTCACCTGCTTCAGCATTCCCACCACATTCGGATGTGTCACGGCGTCGGACGCAGAGCCCCAATCAAAGGTCGTCTGATTTCCAGCCCAGTCGGTTACCGACGACCATCGTCCGCTCGAATCGTAACCTTCCGTTACCGTGTGACCTGATCCCGGATACGTGATCGAGCTGAGCCTCCCCGGATTCGTCGCCGCGTACGCATAGGACACCTTCCTCCCGTCGCGCGACTCCGACAACAGATCACCCAACGAATCCAGGCTCCGCGACATCACCACTGAATCCGACGTCGACCCCACCAGTCGATTCAGGGAATCCCACGTGTAGGTGGCATCCGGATTTTCCGGCGTGTTCGAGGCGTCGACCTCCACTGGCCTGCCGGCCGAATCCTTCCACGTCGTCACCGTCACTCCATCGGGGCGCGTCGCCACCTGCTTCGACCAGGCGGAAACCGCATCTGGCAAGGTCGTCGGGTGCACCGCGTACGAGATCGTCTCCGCATTCCTTCCCGGCGACTGCACACGCGTCAGACGCCCTAGCGAATCGTACGAGTACTCCGTCTTCGGGCCTACCTGACCTGCTGGCGCCCCAGCCGATTGCCACGACATGCGGCCCAACGCATCCCAGCCAGTCGACGTGCTATTCCCATTCCCATCTACATAGGAAACTTCATTCCCGTTTGCGTCATAGTCCGTCGAGGTCACCACAAGCCCATCTGACGCAAGGCCTGGCCCGGCCGTCCACGTTACACGCCCCAACGCGTCGTACCCGGACAGCCTAGTCGAACCCGACGCCTTCCCCGCCGCAAATCCTTCGGCTATCGGCTCGGAAGTCGATGCCTCCGAAACAAGGCCCACGCCCGTAGCACCGTCCAGCGCAGTGTCGCTCGCGTTCATCACCTCCTTGCCGTTCACCATCACGGTGACAGCAGGGCCGACCGAACGCACGGTCACCTCATCCCCTTCAGAGATCGGCCCAGCAGGATTTGCCGCCGTCGCGACGTACTGCTTCTGCCCGGCGGTCACCTTGACGAGCGCCCACAGGTGGAATCCAGGCACCTGTTCCACACCCCAGTAGTTTTGACCATCCTGCACTCGAAAGCCGAGGCCCACCAGGTTCTGTGACGCATCAGCCACCGCATAGGTCACCTCGTAACCGACTGACCCGGACAGATCCGCATCCGGCAGTACGGCCACACCATTCGCCCCGTATGCGGTGTCGTTCGACACCGACCATGTCCCCGAGAGCGTCGACCACGTCTCGCCCGTCGGCGAGGCGCCCAAGCTCGACGAATTCGAGGCCCGCACAAAGCCGTCTCCAACACCGGCTGACACTGCGTCCATCGATATCAGCGACTCGCCAGCCGCGTTGTTCACGGACACCGAGCGGTGCGCGGTCACGTCCGCGCCCGGCACGTTGCCGGACGGGGACACAGTCGCAACCCGGTCACCTATTGAATCATACCAGTACGTGGTCTCTTCGCCCCACGGATTCGTCGTCGACGCCAAGAGTCCATTGGAAGCCACGTAGGCATAGTGCGTCACTGTCCCATCTGCGGACCCCACTGACGTTACATCCTCAGGGTGATCCGAGTCTCCATGATGCAGCGCAATCACCGCATTAATCCCCAGCGTTCCGCCCGTTTCGTTCGTCCATGGTCGACTGATCCCGGTCAGATTTCCGCTCCCATCATGCCAATACGTCGTCACAACCGGATGCGCTGTTCCGGCGCCGCGCGTGACACTCGATGGCTCACCGAATGCATTGTACCCAGAGTAGATCACGTGCCCCAGGGGTGAGTAGTAGTCTGTCAGCCACCCATTCGCGGTGTAGTTCATCGCAATGAGTGGCGACTGTGTGTAGTTGTCCTCGCTCTTGGTGACCATGCTGATCATTTTGGTTACGGGATCGTGTTCAAATGCCCAGCTAGCAACTTCGGCAGCACCGTCCATTTGGCGATACTCAATCAAGAGGCCATGCGAGTATAGCGCCGTGGCCTCCGACCCGTCCGGATACGTGATGGTTGTCGTACCACTCAGGTCATTATCAGAAGTAAGTCCATCGTAATCGAATGAAGTCGCCTTCGAAATGTCGGTCGGCGGATTAGTCTGTGCGACGGCGTCCGGACTCCATTGCGCCTTCACGGCTCCTTCTCGACCGCTCGAATCCCAGTACTTGGTAACGGTCGTTGCCCCAGATGGGTCTGTCATCGATGACAGCCTACCGCCAGGGTCATAGCCGTATGACCATTGGTCACCCATTGTTGAGGACACCGAAATCAGGCGGTTCGCCGAGTATCCAAAAGAAAGCGAACGGCCCGAGGAATCCGAGATGCTAGTTACCAAACCCGCTCCGTTCAACTGTGGTACGAGGTAGGCCGAGACTGCCGGCACGTTACCGGGAGCAACCCGACCTACCACGAGGATCGACCCTGGCAAGCTAGACGGCCAATAGATATCCTGCTCGTACCCGTTCCGATCTATGACCCTGGTCAGGCGCAGGGACCCAGTACCCGGATTGTTTCCGAACACATACCGAGTTCCATTTGATGTGCGGACCGTCCACCCATTTGAAGTGCTCGTCAAAGTCGCTGTCACCGACGACGATTCCGGTTCCCAACTTCCATCTACGAGGGTGAACCAAACAGAGGCGCCCGAGGCCTCACGCCAGGTGAATGTATGCCAGTCGCTAGATAGGATGAGTTCCGAGTCCCACAATGACGACCATCCGATGCCGAATATTCCCATTGCCGGGTTGTCGGAGTCGTACGTTCGAGTGTCGTCCAAGGCCGGTCCACGCACGGGGAGCGAAATGTCTTTCACCTTCTCCACCAATGCTCCACGGGCAACGTCCACTGGCTCCGCAGCGAAATCCGCCAGACCATGCAAGAATGCATTCGCACGACTCATCAACCCACTGAGCGCGTGATACGGGGTCGCTGGCCCACCGCCGCCAATCGAAGCAGAGGACATGCCCATCGTACAGGAGTAGCCCGACGCGAAAGTATAGGTGATCGTGATCGTATAGTCGGCGTGCTCACCATAGTCGTCGTCGACCGAGATCGAGAAGTTGTCGATGCGGTCAGCGTCGGTATTGTTTGCGGGACTCGACGCGGTGAGGGTAACCGTTTGATTCCCGGGTAGTACCGGGAATCCCCCGTAGGTCGTATGCAGGTTGTAATTCGTCAGCCCGCTCGCACCGAGGGCTACGATCGTCAGTTCGGCCGTTGAATGCGCGGGAACCGTTATCTGGTGATTGTCCTTCCAGTCCGACGGAGTCAATGAGCCGCTGAACGATTTACCACGACACACCTGACCACCTGTTGCTGCCTCGGCCGAGTGCTTCCTCGAAGCGTCGCCGGATGTACCCCGCTGGCTCAATGGATTCATCGTTGTCGACGGTGAGGTCGTCGTGGAAGTCGCCCCACCAGACGTGGATGGCGCCCCCGGTTCGGTCGTCGAAGGCGATTCGACCGGTTCGGTCGTCGATGGTGGCTCGACCGGTTCAGACGTGGATGTCGGTGACGCCGACGGAGTCGGTGTCGCCCTGCCCCACGACTGGCCCGGGCCCTGTCCTCGAGGAGGCGCTCCGAGCGCGAGCAGGAGTGCGAACGACAGCGACACAGAGGCGTATATCGTGGTCCGTGACATGGAGATGTTGTACCACAGATGACACGCGTGCCGCGCGCACCGTGCTTGGAGGGTCGACCTCACCCGCCCACCGGTCGCACCCCGCACCGGGCGACCGGTCGACCGTGGCCACGGTCAGGACAGGTCGATCAGGGCAGGTCACGATCAGGTCAGGTCGTTCAGGAAAGGCCGAGCCCGGGAGCGGCGCCCAGGGTCAGCGGGCTCGGCCCGTCGACCGCCAGGCGGTGCCACGCGGCAGCGCCGATCATCGCCGCGTTGTCGGTGCACATCGACAACGACGGCACGAACGTCGCCAAGCCGTCGGCTGCTCCTGCCTCGACGATGCGGGCACGCAACGCCGAGTTGGCGGCCACCCCACCCCCGATACAGATCCCCTTCGCGCCGATCCGTGCGGCCGCCCGGCGAGTCTTCTCCACGAGCACGTCGACCACCGCCGCCTGGAAGCTCGCCGCGATGTCGGCCGCCGCCAACGTCGGGTTCTTGCGGACCTCGTTGACCACCGCGGTCTTCAATCCGGAGAACGAGAAGTCGAGATTGTCGCCCGCCATCGCCCGCGGCAGCGCGACCGCACCCGGATGACCCTCGGCGGCGAGCCGGTCGATCACCGGGCCCCCCGGATACCCCAGACCGAGATACCGGGCCACCTTGTCATAGGCCTCGCCCGCGGCGTCATCCAGCGTCTCACCCAGCACCTCGTAGTCGGTCGGCGACCGCATGGCCACCAACATCGTGTGCCCACCCGACACCAGCAGCACCACCAGCGGGGGCTCCAGATCGGGTCGTTCGAGTGACCCGGCCACGAGATGCCCTTCGAGGTGGTTCACGCCGATGAACGGCACCCCCCAGGCCACCGCGAGCGCCTTCGCACTCGACACCCCGACGAGCAGCGCGCCGACGAGCCCCGGCCCGTAGGTCGCCGCGACCGCGTCGACACTTTCCGGGGTCAACCCGGCCTCGACCAGCGCCTGGTCGACGACCGGCACACACAACTCCACGTGCGCGCGGCTGGCGATCTCGGGCACCACCCCACCGAACCGGGCGTGCAGATCGATCTGGCTGGACACCACCGACGACACCACCCGATTGCCGCCCACGACCACGGCGGCGGCCGTTTCGTCACACGAGGTCTCGATGGCGAGGATGCACGTTCGGTCATCGACATCGAAGCCCTCACCGAGCGCCGGACCCACAGCACCCACAGCGCCCGCTTCGGCCGCGGTCACCGGTCCGCCTCCGGGTCGTCGTCGGCCACCGGCGTGGCGCCGGCGGGATGCCCGGCACCGGTCACGACCGGCATCGGAGGAGCCAGATTGTCGAGCCGTGTCGGCGTCGGCAACGACGCTTCGATCTCGGCCCGCCGCCGCCGCATCCGGCCAGAGGCGATGTCGTGGGCCCACATGATCAACGCGTCCTCCCCGGTGCCGGGGTAGTAGCCCTTGCGGATGCCCGCGGGTACGAAACCGAAGCGGCGGTACAGCTCCTGAGCGCCGGTGTTCGCGACCCGCACCTCGAGCGTCAACGCCTCCGCGCCACGCTCGACGGCGTCGGCGAACTGAAAGAGCAACATGCGGGTGGCCACGCCACGGCCCTGCCAGTCGGGCGCGACCACGACCGTGGTGACGTGACCTTCGTCCTCGATGTACAGCACGCCACAATGACCGACCTGGAGCGCGCCGGCACGGGCAACCACATAACGACGCGTCTCGGGGCGGGCGAGCTCGGACAGGAACAGACCCGTCGTCCACGGGTGCGAGTACACCAGCCGCTCATGGGCGACGACGGTCCGCAGGTGCCGGCGGCGCATCGGCGCCAGTGTGATCGCCACCGGTTCGGAGTCGGACCGCGACCCCGACGCGCCGGCAGACGAACCAACAGACCCCTTCATCGGGATGCTCCATCGTCTGAGCTGCCCCCGGCTCCGCGTTCGAGCCGGCCGTCCGGGCCGATGTGGCCGTCACGGGTCTCCCAGTTGATCGCCGCGTCCGGTTCGCGCAGGTAGGTGCACTCGACCGCTTCGGGTCGGCTCCACTCCTCTCGCATCGCCCTGGCGTGGGCGAGGTTCACCAACGCCCCCGCCGACGGGAACGACGCGTCGGCCAACTCGATCCGGTCGTTCCCGGCGAACGCGTCGGCGTAGCGCTGAGCGCCGTTGCCGATCAGCAGATGCGGCCCGGGCTCGGCCTGGAGCTCGGCCGCGACCTCGTCGGCCGATGCGGTGCGCGGTTCGCTCACCCGTTGCATGCCGCCGGGCACCGCGACATACGACGCGACGAACAGTTCCGAACGGCGCGCGTCGATCGTGGCGGTGACGCGTCGACCCACGTAGCGGTAACCGAACGCCAGCAGGTCGAGCGACGACACGGCGATGACCGGGACCCCGAGCGCGAACGCCGTGGCCTTGGCCGTGGCCACACCCACGCGCAGACCGGTGAAAAGGCCGGGCCCGGTGTCGACCGCCACGACGGCGATGTCCGCCGGGGTGACGTCGGCGGCCGCACAGACCTCGCTGATCGCCGGGGTGATGAGTTCCGCGTGATGCCGCCCTCTGACCGCGGCCCAACCGGAACGCAACCCGGACTGGTCACCCAATGCCACGCCGATCTGCGGCGTCGACGTGGTCATTCCCAGAATCAACATCGGCCCAGCATCAGCATCGACCCAGGCACGACCACGGCATCGGCATCGGTAAGTGCCGACAGCAGTTCGACCCCGGCCATCATCCGACGCTCCCCTCGGTCGTCGTGCCGCTCACCGAGGCGACCGCCGCCTCGAGCGCGTCCACCCGTCGCTTCCAGGACTCCCCCTCAGCGACGATGGTGATCACCCGATCGTCATCGGCATCACCGATCTCCAGGTCGAGACGCAGGTAGTCACGGCCCAACACTCCCGAGATCGCCTCCCCCCACTCGATCACCGCCACGTCACCGTCGTCGAGGGCCTCGTCGAGACCCAGATCGAGTGCCTCGTGCAGATGCTCGAGCCGGTACACGTCCAGATGCCGCAGCCGGACCCGGCCCTCGTAGATCCGCTCGATCGTGAACGTCGGCGAGACGATCCGATCGGTCACCCCGAGCGCCGCGCCGAGACCCTGGGTGAACGCGGTCTTGCCGGCGCCGAGCCGGCCGCCCAGCACGAGCACGTCACCCGGTTCGATCGACGCTGCGAGCGCCCGGGCCAGCGCCCGGGTCTCATCGACCGAATGCGTGACGAGACTCGACGCGGTCGGGGCAGCCACGCCGCGCATCGTACCGATCACGTGCCGAACCCAACAGGTCCGCCCGCGCCCCGGAACGCCACGTCGACCGATGCGACGCGGCCGCCCGACCCGCTCTCAGACCGACTGCAGCGTCGTCTTTTCACGGGCTTCGATGCGCGTGACGAGATCGTCGAGCGCGGCGACCACCGCCCGAGGGTCCTCCTGCATCGCCTGGTGCCCCACCCCGGGCAATACCACGAGTTCACCGTCGGCGAGGTTCTCCATGATCCGGCGAGCCGCCCACACCGGCGTGAGCGCGTCACGCGACCCCACGATCA
>JBDZVK010000406.1:0-2160 GCA_040255725.1 Actinomycetota bacterium | reverse complement strand
CAGTCGATCTCTTCGCGCGGGTTCGTGATGCCCGCGTCGGCCCACAGCGCCGCGGCACAGTCCGCCGAGGCGACGGGCAGCACCGGATCACGGTCGGCCGACAGCGTCGGCTCCGAACGCATGGCCGTCGCGTGGATCCACGCCGGGGGGCGGGGCGCGTTCTCGGCCACCGACTCCGATGACAGCACCACCGCACACGCCCCGTCGGAAGACGGGCAGGTCTCCGCGTAACGGATCGGATCCCACAGCATGATCGACTCTTCGATCGACTCGTAGCTGATGCCGTGCTCGTGCAGATGCGCGTACGGATTCTTCAGGGCGTTCTTGCGGTCTTTCAGCGCCACCAGGATCCCGATGTGGTCCGGGGCGTTGGCACGGCGCATGTACGAGCGCACATGCGGGGCGAAGTACCCACCGGCGCCCGCGTGCATCGGCGGGGTGAAGGGTATGGGCAACGACAGCGCCCACATCGCCTCGGACTCGGACTGCTTTTCGAAGCACACGGCGAGCACGCGCTCGTGGATGCCCGACGACACCATCGTCGACGCGACGATCGCCGTCGACCCGCCGACCGAGCCGGCCGTGTGGACCCGCAGCATCGGCTTGTTGGTGGCGCCCAGCGCATCGGCAAGGTACAGCTCGGGCATCATGACGCCCTCGAAGAAGTCCGGCGCCTTGCCGATCACGACCGCGTCGATATCGGCCCAGTCCAGTTCGGCGTCGGCCAGGGCGCGCACCGCGGCTTCGCGCACCAGCCCGGCCATCGACACGTCGCCCCGGGTTGCCTGGTATTTGGTCTGACCGACCCCGGTCACCGCGACTCGCTGTCCGCTCATGAGCGGTCTCCTTCCAGGACGGCGACGAGATTCTGTTGCAGGGCCGGCCCCTGCGTGGCGTGGGCGACCATCCGCTGTGCGTCACCGGCGGCGATCTGCCAGGCGGCTTCACCCAGACGGATCAGCCCGGCGGTGAGCATCGGGTTCGCGGCCAACGCGCCACCCGATCGGTTCACGACCGCGTCGTCGGGCACGTCGAGTGCCCGACGGAGCAGCAACTCCTCGTGGGTGAAGGGGGCGTGCAGCTCCCACGCGTCGACGGGTGCGTCGCCGGCGCCGGCGTGGTGCGCGGCGAGTCGGGCGGAGGGCACGTCGGTGAGGTCGCGCACGCCCAGCGCCATCGGGTCGATGCGGTGGTCGATGCCCCGGATCCACACCGGATGCTCCGACAACTCCCGGGCCCGGTCGCCGGCGGCGAGCACGATTGCGGCGGCACCGTCGGAGATCGGCGGACAGTCCGAGCGGCGCAGCGCCCCGACGAGGTCGGGCTCGGCCATGATCTCCTCCACCGGGCGGTCCCAGCGGAGCTGCGCGAAGTCGTTGTGGGCCTGCGCGTCGCGGCGGCTGCGGGCGGCGACCTCGGCCATCGCCTCTCGGGTGACCACACCGGCGTCGAGTGCCACCGATGCGGCGAGCGCGGCGAGCGAGATCGAGTCGAGCCAGAGCGGCCCGACGGCGTACGGGTCGAGCTGGCGCGAAAGCACCTTGGGCAGGTCACCCGAAGAGGCCTTGGAGTACGAGTACACGAACGCGGTGTCGATGGCGCCGGTCTGGATCTTCACCCACGCCTCGTAGAGCGCCCAGGCGCCGTCCATCTCGACGTGGGATTCCTGGATCGGCGGCCACGGCCCGACCCCGTCGAGCGTCGACACGAACGAGAAGGCGTTGCCGGCCAGGTAGTCGGTCGATCCCGAACAGGTGAACCCGATGTCGGCGATCTCGAGGCCGACCTGGTCGAGCGCCGCCCGGGTGACGGGCATGAGCATCTCGACCTCGTTGAGGTCCTCGACGGCGCGGGTGTGGTGCGACTGGGCGAACGAGACGATCGCGACCTCGCGCATCAGCGCCCACCTCCTTCGGCCGCCGGACCCCAGGAGGTCACGTGGCCCGCTTCGTCGACGACGGCGTCGGGCCGGTCGAGCGGCCGGAAGTACCTGATCGACTCCAGGGTCGGGGCCAGTTCGTCGTCGTCGACCCACACCGGCTCGAGCCACTGGCCGATCCGCACCTCGTCGGGGTTGGCCTCCTGGACGAGGTGCATGAGGAACATGTCGGCGCCTTCCAGTTGGATCAGCCCGCCCACGTAGGGGATCTCCATGACCGA
>JBDZVK010000405.1:0-2161 GCA_040255725.1 Actinomycetota bacterium | reverse complement strand
AGGTGGTGGAGCTTCAGGATGTACATGTACCCCACGACGATCGGGTTGTCGTAGGGCTCGCCGGTGCGCCCGTTGTAGAGCGTGGTCTTGCCGTCCGACCCCATCATCCGGCCACCGTCGCCGTATTCGGCATACGGTGATTCGGGGTGCAGGTGCTCGAAGATCCGCTGGATCGTCGGGTGCTTGCCCGCCATCGTCTCCTCGTCCCAGTAGGCGCCGTCGAACACCGGGGTGGCGATCAGCGTGGAGGGCGGGGTGTTGGTGCGGGTCTTGGTCTCGGTGCCGCGCAGCGGCGGCTCACCGACCTCGGGATGCTTGGCGTCGATGGCGTTCCAACCCCAGCGGGCGGCGTAACCCAGATGCGACTCCATGACCTGGCCGACGTTCATCCGCGACGGCACCCCCAGCGGGTTCAACAGGATGTCGACCGGCGTGCCGTCGGCCATGAAGGGCATGTCCTCGATGGGCAGGATCTTGGAGATGACGCCCTTGTTGCCGTGGCGTCCGGCGAGCTTGTCGCCCACCGAGATCTTGCGCTTCTGGGCCACGTACACCCGGACGAGCTGGTTGACGCCGGGGGGGAGTTCGTGCTGGTCGTCGCGGGTGAACACCTTGACGTCGATGACCTTGCCCGACTCACCGTGGGGCACCTTCAGCGAGGTGTCACGTACCTCGCGGGCCTTCTCACCGAAGATCGCGCGCAGCAGACGCTCCTCGGGGGTGAGCTCGGTCTCGCCCTTGGGGGTGACCTTGCCCACCAGCACGTCGCCGGTGTCGATCTCGGCACCGATGCGGATGATGCCGCGTTCGTCGAGGTCGGCGAGGATCTCCTCGGACAGGTTCGGGATGTCGCGGGTGATCTCCTCGGGGCCCAGCTTGGTGTCGCGGGCGTCGATCTCGTGCTCGTGGATGTGGATCGACGACAGCACGTCGTCCTTCACGAGACGCTCCGAGAGGATGATCGCGTCCTCGTAGTTGTAGCCCTCCCAGGGCATGAAGGCCACGAGCAGGTTCTTGCCCAGGGCCAGCTCGCCGTTGTCGGTCGAGGGGCCGTTGGCGAGAATGTCGCCTTTTCGCACCTTGTCGCCTTCGCGCACGACCGGGCGCTGGTTCACGCAGGTGTCCTGGTTGGACCGTTCGAAGCGGTGCAGCTCGTAGACCTTGCGACCGAGCTTGGCGTACTCGATCGTCATCTGGTCGCCCGACAGCTTGGTGACCACGCCGTCGTCGTCGGCGATGATCATCGCATTCGCGTCGCGGGCGGCACGGCCTTCGATGCCGGTGCCGATGTAGGGCGCCTCGGCGTACAGCAGCGGCACGGCCTGGCGCTGCATGTTCGCACCCATGAGGGCCCGGTTGGCGTCGTCGTGCTCGAGGAAGGGAATGAGCGCCGTGGCGACCGAGATGATCTGCTTCGGCGACACGTCCATGAGCTGGACCTCTTCGGGCGGCACCTCCGACACGTCGGTGGTGGCACCGAAGAACGACTCGCGCTCGAGCTGAAGCTTCAGGTCGCCAAGGGTGGCGGCCTGCGGCGAACGGCGGACCAGCACGGCGTCACGGATGAAGTTGCCCTTGTCGTCCAGGGGCGCGTTGGCCTGGGCGACGACGTAGTCCTCTTCCTCGTCCGCGGCGAGGTAGTCGACCTGGTCGGTGACCCGGCCGTTTTCGACACGGCGGTAGGGAGTCTCGATGAACCCGAACTTGTTGACCCGCGCGTAGGTGGCGAGCCCACCGATCAGACCGATGTTCGGACCTTCCGGCGTCTCGATCGGGCACATGCGGCCGTAGTGCGAAAAGTGCACGTCACGGACCTCGAAGCCGGCCCGCTCACGACTCAACCCGCCCGGGCCGAGCGCGTTGAGGCGACGACGGTGGGTCAGACCCGACAACGGGTTGACCTGGTCCATGAACTGGCTGAGCTGGCTGGTGCCGAAGAACTCCTTGATCGCCGCCACGACGGGGCGGATGTTGATCAGGGTCTGGGGGGTGATCGCCTCGACGTCCTGGGTGGTCATGCGCTCGCGCACGACCCGCTCCATGCGGGAAAGTCCGATCCGGACCTGGTTCTGGATCAGCTCACCGACCGAGCGGATGCGGCGGTTGGCGAAGTGGTCCTGGTCGTCCAGGCGGTAGCCGGGCTCGGCGTTGACCAGGTGCA
>JBDZVK010000404.1:0-2168 GCA_040255725.1 Actinomycetota bacterium | reverse complement strand
CCTCGCCGATCGACGCTTCGCCCGACTGCCGATCCTGGCGGCGCTCGGCGGGATGATCGTTCCCGCGGTGTTGTACGTCGTGCTGACCCACGACACCGCCGCCGGGCACGGGTGGGGAATCCCGATGGCGACCGACATCGCGTTCGTCGTCGGTCTCATGGCGATCCTCGGCCCTCGCGTCCCGCGGCCGATACGGGTGTTCCTTCTGACCCTCGCGATCGTCGACGATCTCGGGTCGATCGTGGTCATCGCGCTGTTCTATGCCGGGGGCGTCCAGTGGGGTTGGTTGGCGGCCGCGGTCGCCGGCATCGTGGCGATGATCGGCCTGCGCACCGTCGGACTCCAGCGGATCTGGTGCTATGTGCTCTTGGGGGTGCCGGTCTGGTTCGCGACCTGGCAGTCGGGGGTGCACGCGACGATCGCCGGGGTCGCGATCGCATTCTGCACGCCGATGCAGGTGCGGCGCGCCGGCGACGTGTGGTCTCCGGTCGGGCTGCTGCTCGATCGACTGCACCCGTGGAGCAGTTTCGTGGTCATCCCGGTGTTCGCGCTCGCGAACGCCGGGGTGATGCTGTCCGCGACGGGTGTGCCCGACGCCGGACGGGTCGTGCTCGGGGTAGCGGTCGGTCTCGTCGTCGGCAAGGGCGTGGGGATCACCGCGGCGGTGTGGCTGGCGGTCCGGTCGCGCGCGGCGCAGCTTCCGACCGGGGTGGCCTGGCCGCACGTGGTGGGCGCGGCGCTGCTCGCCGGGATCGGTTTCACGATGTCGCTGTTCATCACCGACCTGGCGTTCACCGGGGTCGAGGCGCTCGCGTTGGCCGATGCCGCCAAACAGGGGATCCTCGCCGGCTCGGTGACCGCCGCGATCCTCGGTGTGGCGACGTTCGTGGTGGCGGCCCGCCGCCGCGGCGTCGGTCAGGGATGAGATGGTGCCGGTGGCGCGCCTTCGACCTCGAACGCGACTTCGTCGGCGTAGCACCACCACCAGTCCTCTCCGGGTTCGTAGGAGCGGACGACGGGGTGTTCGGGGTGTGAGCGCCAGTGGGCGGTGGCGTGGCGGTTCGGGGAGCTGTCGCAGCAGCCGACGTGGCCACAGTGCATGCAGATCCGCAGGTGCATCCACTGCCCGCCCTGGCGGAGGCAGTCCTCGCAGCCGACGCTCGATGGTTCGACGGGTCCGAGCTGATCGAAGTGGGTGCAGTTCTCAGCCATGTTCGGGTTCTCCGTTCGTGCGGCGTTCGAGACTTGCGCGGTCCCAGTCGCCGGTGTCCGCGGCCGCCTCGTAGGTGGACTGGAGGAACGCCAGCAGCGTCGCGTCGGGATCCGGCGCGGTGCGAACGGCCTCGTAGGGGAGCACGAATTCGCCGAGGTCGGCATCCCAGCGGGCGGCGTCGGGAGCGACCGGTGCCTCGCGGAAGCCGGTGGGTTCGGGGTACGCGTACGCGTAGAACGTGCCTTCCTCGCCGGGACCGCCGGGCCAGTAGCCCGCGCTCGACAACTCCCGCGAGTAGGCCTCCCACATGACGCGGGGACCGCAGTTCGGTGCGCCGCCGGGGTGCGGTGGCGCGGCTCGGCCCGAGAAGCGGGTGACGGCGAGGTCGGCAGCACCCCAGAAGAAGTGCGAGGGCGACGACTTTCCCACGAAGCGACCGCGGAAGGTTCTGAGGACGCGGTCGATCTCGACGAGTATCCGCCAGAACCTCCCGACGGCGTCGGGGTCGTAGGCGGCATGGGTCGTGTCGTCGGTGAAGTCGATCGCCCCGGGGATCTCGACGGGCATCGTCCAGATCGGGGTGGCGACGCCGAGGTCGTCGAGCATCTCCATGACCGCGGCGTAGAAGTCGGCGACGGTGCGGGGCTCGAGGGGCATCGAGGCGTGGGTGCCGTCGACGGTCTCGACGACGAGTCGGTGGTCGACGAAGTCGAAGTCGATCTGGAAGTCGGGCCCGGTCGGATGCGGCATGGTCGAGGTCGTGAGGCCGCGGGAGGTCACGTACAGGGTGACGTTCCACCAGTGCTGCAGCAACGGCTCGTTGGCCAGGCGGACCTTGCCCACGACCTGCGTGTAGAGCTGCAGGGTGTCGCGGGTGTCTTCCCAGTCGGCGACCCGCAGCGAGGGCCACGGTCTCTGCCTGGACTCGGTCATCGGGTGCTCCCGGGACGTGGGC
>JBDZVK010000403.1:0-2173 GCA_040255725.1 Actinomycetota bacterium | reverse complement strand
CATGTACGGCGACATCGACTTCGACGCCGTGCCCGAACGCCTGGCACTGGAACCCGGCGCCGCAACCGACCTGCCACCCCAGGTGAAGGTCACCCGTGAAGAGCTGTTCGCCGACACCGAGCTCATCGACCTCATGGCGACGGCCACGCTGCTCGGCGACGTCGTGTGCGACGCCTACGTCGCCCGGATGCCCGACTACGGCATGGGTGAGTTGATCCGCATGGTCGTGGTCGCGTGCAGCGACGGGCTCGACGCTATCGACGATCCGCCCGACGAACTGGTCACCTTCATCGAATCGATGGAGGCCGTGCCCGACTGGATCGACCTCGACCTGATCGAGGAAGGCGCCCGGGCCGAACGCGTCGTGGCGGCGTTGGCATCGCCCTACGCGATCCGCGGGGCGTTCCTGGCCACCTTCCTCAACGAGTACGCGGCGTTGCCCATGGCGATCACCGGGTCACTGTCTGACAAGCGGGCCGCCCAGCGCGTGAACGAGACCGCCCTGTTCTTCGCGTCGACGGTGCTGCCCGGCGGCATGCGACGCGACGGCCCCGGATTCCACGCCGCGGCGATGGTGCGTCTGATGCACTCGATGGTCCGCTACAACGTGCTGACGCGGGCCAAGTGGGACCAGGCCCGGTACGGCATCCCGATCCCCCAGGTCGACCAGATGCCCGCGGGCCTCATCGGGGCGTTCCTGCTGTCGGCCGAGGTCGTCCGCTCGGGTCGGGACACCTTCGACGACACCGAGCGTGCCCAGATCGAACTGTCGCGCTACCGCTGCTTCCTCCTCGGACTCCCCGAGGAGCTGCTGCCGACCGACCCGCACGAGATGGTGAACGTCTTCCTCGCCCGTGCCGCCACGCTGCGCGCGGGTTTCGACGACGACACGTGCGGCGAGCTGGTGCGCTCGACGATGGCCGCGTACCTGCGGCCCGACCACTCGATCCCGAACCGGATCGCCGAATCGATCGAACGGGCCTTCAGCACCGCGTTCTTCATCAGGGTCTTCCTCGACGGCGACGAGCAGCGCGCCGCCGAGATGGGGGTGACGCTGTCGAGCACCGACAAGCTTCGCCTCGCCGCGACTGCGCCGTTGATCTTCGGACGGGTCAAGGCCGTGCAGTTGCTCAACAAGATCCCGCCGCTCCGGCCGGTGACCGACGTGGCGGTCACCTGGACCCTCCGCCAACGGCTCAAGAGCTACGGCATGGCACAGTTCCGCACCGACGCCTCCACCTACACCCACGGCAAGAAGGCGTCGGCCGCCAACCGGTCGTCGACGGCGAGCCGCGAGGCCGTGTCGGCCTGAGCGGGGGTCCGGATCCACCGGCGGGTGCCGGCGTGATCGCCTTCTCTGGAGGGTTCGAGACCCTATGCGATGCCGAGGCTCCAGAGAATGGAACCTCGACGGGACTCTGGCGCCGCGTCAGGTGCCGGTGTAGTCCGGGGCGCGCCCCTCCATCCAGGCCGCGCCGGCCTCGGCGAGATCGTTCGAGGCGAGACACTTCAGCTGCCCGGCGCCGGCCTCGGCGAGACCCGCTTCGACGCCGCCGGCGTTCGCGGCGACGGCCCGCTTGATCGCCGTGACCGCGAGGGGTGGGCGCGCGCTGAGCTGGACGGCGAGTTCGGTCACGGCCGCGTCGAGTTCGGCGCGGGGCACGACCAGGTTGACCAGGCCCAACTCGAGCGCACGCTCGGCGTCGACCCGCTCGGCGAGCCACATCAGCTCTTTCGCCCTGGCCGGGCCGACCAGTTCTGGCAGCCACACCGTGCCGCCCAGGTCGGGCATGAGGCCCCAGTTGGTCTCGAGCACCCCCATCGACAGGTCATCGGCCGCGACGCGCAGGTCACAGGCGAGCGCCAACTGACACCCGGCACCGAGCGCGTGGCCCTGCACCGCGGCGATCGTCGGATACGGCGTCTCGGCCAACCAGGTGAAGCTGTGCTGCACCCGGCGCAGACTCGTGGGGCCGTCGAGCCCTTCGAGGTCTTCGGCCCCGGCCGATCCAAAGAAGTCGGTGAGCACCGCTGTGTCGAGTCCGGCCGAGAACGACCGGCCGGCGCCCGACACGATCAGCGCACGAATGGTCGTGTCCTGACCGATCTCGTCCGCGATCCGGCGCAACTCGAACCACATGTGGTGGGTCTGGGCGTTGAGCTTCTCGGGACG
>JBDZVK010000402.1:0-2183 GCA_040255725.1 Actinomycetota bacterium | reverse complement strand
AGCGGGCCCTTGATCCCGATCAGGTACTCGCGGAACGCCTCGACGGTCGCGTCGGGCAGCCATTCACCGGTCGCGTCGAAGGCCTTCTGACCGGCGAGCACCTCCTTCCAGGCGATGCTGCGGCCGGTCTTGGCGGCGGCCGCGTCGAGCACGAGCTGGGTCGCGGGCCAGATGTCGACACCGGTGCCGTCGCCCTCGATGTAGGGGATGATCGGGTCGTCGGGAACGTTCAGCGTGCCGTCAGCGGCTCGGGTGATCTGGGTAGCCATGAGCACCAACGCTAGCTTGTATGGTACTTGTATGCTCAATCGGCCGGAGGGCCGGATCAGGGGATTTTCGTGACGAGCACCGCACCGGAACGGCGTCGATCCTGGTGGGGATGGGGGTGGACCGACGCGGCCCTCTCCGACGACGAATGCCGACAGCTCGGCGCGCTCGTGCCCGGCGCCGCCGATTCCCCGTTGCCCGTGCCCGATCTCGCCCGGCTGGAGCTGCGTCGGCCGCGGGTGGCGACCCCCGCCGCGCTCGGGCCGATCGCCAGCACCGATCCGCGTCACCGGGCCGGCCACACCTACGGCAAGGCCTACCGCGACGTGGTCCGGGCCCTGCACGGCGACCTGCGCCCCGTTCCCGACCTGGTCGCGTTTCCCCGCGACGAGTCCGACGTCGTCGCCGTGCTCGACTGGGCCGCCGACGCGCACGTCGCCGTCGTCCCCTACGGTGCCGGATCTTCGGTGGTCGGTGGCACCGAGTACGACGGTGGCGACCATGCCGGCGTGGTGTCGCTGGATCTGACCGGCCTCGACCAGCTGATCGAGATCGACCGGGTCAGCCGCGCGGCCCGCATCGGCGCCGGCATCACCGGCCCGGCGCTCGAAGCCGCGCTGCGCCCGCACGGTCTGACCCTGCGACACTTCCCCCAGAGCTTCGAGTTCTCGACCCTGGGCGGGTGGCTCGCCACCCGCTCCGGCGGCCACTACGCCACGGCGCGCACTCACATCGACGACTTCGTCGAGTCGCTGCGGGTCGTGACCCCGACCGGTCCGATCGAGTCGTGGCGGCTGCCCGGCTCGGGTGCCGGGCCGTCACCGGACCGACTGTTCCTCGGCTCGGAAGGCACGCTCGGGGTGATCACCGAGGCGTGGATGCGGCTGCAGGACCGCCCCGGCCACAAGGCTTCGACCTCGGTGACCTTCACCGACGGCGCCGCCGCGTTCGGGGCTGTGCGGTCGATCGTGCAGGCCGGCTGTACCCCGGCGAACTGCCGCCTCCTCGACCCGGGTGAAGCGGGCATGTCCGGCGCGGCCCGCAACGGCGAATGGGTGCTCGTGTTGGGCGAGGAGTCGGCCCGTCATCCCGTCGACGACGCCCTGGCGACCCTCGTCGACATCGCCCGGTCCGCCGGCGGTGTCGTCGCCGACACACCGACGGGCCGGCCCGACGGCGCGGCCGGAACACGCGACGCGGCGGCCGAGTCGTGGCGGTCGTCGTTCATCCGCATGCCGTATGTGCGCGACGCCATGGCCCGGATGAGCGTGATCTCCGAGACCTTCGAGACCGCGGTGACCTGGGACCGCCTCGAGGAGCTCCACCACGACGTGCAGACCGGGATCGGTGCCGCCGTCCGCGAGGTCACCGGCGCCGACGGGTTGATCAACTGCCGTCTCACCCACGCCTACCCCGACGGCGCCGCGCCCTACTACACGGTCATCGCCGCGGCCCGGCCCGGAGCCGAGGTCGCCATGTGGGACGAGATCAAGTCGGCCGCGATGGAGGTGCTCACCCGCCACCGCGCCACCGTCACCCATCACCACGCCGTGGGTCGGGTCCACCGCCCCGGCTACGACCGCCAGCGCCCCGACCGTTTCGCTGCTGCCCTGCGTGCCGTCAAGACCGAACTCGACCCGGCCGGCATCCTCAACCCGGGCGTGCTCGTCTGAGCCCACCGCGTGGTTCCCCGAAGAGGTTCCGAGCGCACGACGCGGCGCACCGCCGCAACGCCGGGCGCCGGGCGCCGGGCGCCGAAGGCGGATGCGGTGGCGTGGTCAGTGGTGTCGGCGGAGGCCCACCAGCTCGTCGAGTGCCTGGATCGAGTCGGGACGGTTCATCGAGTACAGATGCAGCCCGGCCACACCCTCGCGCCGCAGCACCTCGATCTGCCCGGCGGCATGTTCCACCCCGAG
>JBDZVK010000401.1:0-2189 GCA_040255725.1 Actinomycetota bacterium | reverse complement strand
GCCAGGGGGGCGCGGCGGGCGTGCCGCCAGGTACGGGAGGCGCAGGGGAGGTGACACCCGGCCGGGGAGGCGCGGCTGGCGCGACACCCGGCTCGTGAGGCGCCTTCGGCGCCACTGGTGGCCGTGGCCGTGGCGCCTGCGGTGCCGGTGGCGGAGCCGCGGGACCCGGGACCGACTCGGGTGCCGGCTTGCCCACCTCCTGATACCACCATGGCTCGGGCTTCAACAGAGACGGACCCTCCCCGGGTGCCGACGACGGGGATCGGGCCGAATCGATCGGGGTTCCGCAGCGCTGGCAGACGGTGGCGTCGCCGCGCACGATCGAACGGCACACGGTGCAACGGATTCGACTCATGCGGTTCCCCTCGGCAGATGACGCGCCGATCCTAAGTCACTCGTTGAACGAGATGACTGAAATTGCCGGAACCTCGTCAGCAAGTGCCCTGACCATGAACGAGCGCGACGGTCAGGGCGAAGGAGAGGCGCTTGGGAACAATGACGTTCAGACGAAGGCGCAGACGCAATGCGCCGAGGACGAGGACGAGGTCACCGTGCACAACGCCTCTGACCGGCCCGACCCCGCCGAATATTTGTGACCAGGGCACCCAACACCCCGTCACGCGGTCGAGACGTCCCCGCGATGAACTCGTGACGGCCCCGTTGCCCATCTGTGGCAGCCTCGTTCGATGCCCGAACCCGACGCGCTCGCCGACCGGGGCGCGCAGCTGCGCACTGATCAGGTCGCGGACCTCGACGGGGCCCTCGTGGTCGTCGACGTGATCCGGGCGTTCTCGACAGCCGCGTACGCCCTCTCGGCCGGCGCCCGACACATCTACCTGGTCGCCGGTGTCGACGACGCGCTCGCCTTCAAGGCCGCGCACCCGGGAAGCCTGGCGATGGGGGAGGACCACGGGCTCATGCCCGAAGGCTTCGACCTGCCGAACTCACCGGTGCTCGCCGCCGCGGCCGATCTGGACGGTCGCGTCGTGGTGCAACGCACCTCCGCGGGCACCCAGGGCGTAGTCGCCGCCGGCCGGGCAACCCGCCTGTGGTGCGGCAACCTCGTGTGCGCATCGGCCACCGCTACGGCCGTGGCGGCATCGGGCCTGGGAGCGCCCGGTTACGTGATCACCGGCTGGTTCGCCGACCGCACCGACCGCCCCGGCACCGACGACCGGCTCACCGCGGCCTACATCGACGCGCTCCGTCGCGGCGAACGCCCCGACTCGGCTGCGGTGGCGAAGGCAGTTGCGTCGACCGACGAGGCCTCCCGCACGCTCGCTCTGGGCGAAGGCCACGTCGACCCGCTCGACATCGCCTACGCGACCGACGTCGACCGGTTCGACTTCGCCATGGAAGTCACCCGCGACGCCGACGGCCTGCGCCTCGACCGACGTCGACCCTGACCGGGAAACATCCGTGTCGGGAACCTCGCAGGTCGACACTGCCGAGCTGTGGACGTGCGCGGGAACCGGCCGCTCACCCACCGACCGTCGGTGTTCGTGGATCGAGACCGTCCTGACCCGATGGGCGTGAACCTGAAGCGCAGGCTCACCACCTGCGGACCCGATTCGAAGATGAATATCCCTTCGCGGGGCGCGCCGCGCAGGCGTCCGTCGGCCGGTGACCTGACCCGTGCGCCCGTGGGAGCGGTGGACACGCCCGACTGATCGGTCGGCATGGCCGACGAGGCGTCCGACACCGTTTACTCCCTGTTCTAGATTGTCCTGGGAGAAGCGGTGCCCGGCGGGGTACCGACACCCGTCATCGCCGAGCGGAAACCGAGGGTCGGATCGATGTGACGACCGGAGGACGTCTGCTCCCCGACCGATCTGGAGACCATCGTGGCCAACCCCGACACCGCCAAGCTCGGACGCCTCGCGAAGAAGTGGCTGAAGGAGAAGGTCGGCCCGATCATGGGCGACCCGATGCAGAACGCACGACAGGACGAACGCGAGGCCGCCGCCGAACGGGAGTTCAAGCGGGAGGCCGCCGAGCAGACAGAACGTCAGGTGCTCGCGGCCGTGCTTCCGCCGAGCTGGAACGAACGCATCGAGGCAGCCCGTCCCGAGAACCGCGCTGCACGGGCGGCCGCAGCGCACCGGGCCGAGATCCTCGCCGGCGACCAGGCCCACCTCGAGATGCACCTCAGCGGTGGGGTGACCGGGGTCGTCGACGCGACGGTCGGC
>JBDZVK010000400.1:0-2190 GCA_040255725.1 Actinomycetota bacterium | reverse complement strand
GCTGGGCATCGACGGGTCGCCATGAAGGTCCACCGGCTGGCCCGGCGCTGCTACGGCGTCTCGCTACAGTAGCCCACGTCTCCCGCATCACGGGTGATGGCAGATGCCCGCGCGAACTCCCGTCTGCGGAACGTTCCGGCGGTACGAAACACCTCGGAGAGTCCCATCAACACCCTCGTCATCATCCCGGCGTACAACGAGGAGCTCGCCCTGCCCGCGGTGCTCGAATCGTTGGGTCGACTCGACGGCTTCGACGTGGTGGTGATCGACGATGGTTCCAGCGACGCGACCGCGCAGGTCGCCCGGGCGGGTGGCGCGGTGGTGTTGTCGCTTCCGTTCAATCTCGGCATCGGCGGTGCCTTGCGATGCGGATTCCGCTATGCGGTGGATGCGGGGTACCGGCGTGCGGTGCAGTTCGACGCCGATGGCCAGCACGACTCCGAGGCCCTGAGCGCACTGCTGGGTCCGCTCGACGAGGGTGCCGACCTGGTGATCGGAAGCCGGTTCGCGGCCGGTTCCGGCGCGTACGACGTGAGCTGGGCGCGGGGCAAGGCGATGGGATTGCTGCGTTGGGTCGTGCGCGTGCTCGCACGGCGGACCATCACCGACACGTCGTCGGGGTTCCGGGCGTTCTCCGCGCCGATGCTCGAGTTCTTCGCGACCAGCTACCCGTCGGAGTACATGGAATCGGTCGAAGCGCTGCTGTTGGCGGTCAACGCGGGGTTCGACGTGGTGGAGGTGCCGGTGGTGATGCATTCACGCACGGCCGGCGAGGCATCGACGTTGCGGCTGCGCCTCGTGTACCACTACCTGCGCGTGATGCTGATGCTGGTCGTCAAGGCGCACCGTCGACCGCAGGAGAAGGTGGCGTGATCGCGCTTGCGGCCGCCGCGATGCCGGTGACCGACGGCGACATGAGCACCCGGGCACACATCGCGATCACCCTGATCACGCTCGCGGGGCTCGCCTTCGTGGTGCGGATGGTGCGGCGCTCGCAACTGCAGAGCAAGTACACCGTGCTCTGGCTGGCCGCGAGCACGGTGATCGTCGTGCTCGTCGCCTTCCCGACGTTGCTGGCGAGGCTGAGTCGTCTGCTCGGGATCTACTACCCGCCGGCGACGTTCCTGGCGATCGCGGTCGGCGTGCTGTTCCTGGTCGTCGTCCAGTTCTCGTGGGAACTGTCACGCTCCGAGGAACGCTCGCGGGTGCTCGCCGAGGAGATCGCCCTGTTGCGGGCACGCGTCGAGGCCGTCGAAGACGGCGACGATGAGGAGCGGCCGTCGGACGAGGACCCGACCTCCGCCTGAGCGCGTCGTCGCTGCCAGTGCCGCCACGCGAAGCGGATGGTCGCGGTGGCCAGGAGGACGATGCAGACCTCGACCCCCGCCCGGTAGCGGGTGTTCCCGAAGGTGATGGCGGTGACGAACGCGGTGATCCCCACCTCGGCGAGCAGCGGGTACAGGGTGAGGCGCTCCTTGCGGAATCGCCAGATGCCGACGAGCGCGAGCGCGCCGAGGACCCAGTAGGAGCGTTGGGTCCACTCCAGCAGGGTCAGCGATCCCCGCCGTTCGATGAAGTAGTCGACCTTGGTCTGCTGGCCGGTCCGGTAGACCCCCCACAGGCGCCCCTCACGGGCCGCGATCACCTTGGGTAGATCGGCGCGGTGGAACTTCATGTACTTGAACGCGAGGTCCCGGTAGTGCGCGTCCTGCACCGACTCGTCGGGGATCTCGCCGGGGCGGGTCGGCAACAGGTGGCTGAGCATGCAGTGGTAGTCGTACGACCCGAGCAACTGGCCCGAGTAGGTCGACCGGCAGTTGCCCTGGAGCATCGTCTGACCCGATCCGGTCGTGAACAACACCGGCTTGGAGAACCGCGTCGCGTTGTACGCGGTCCACGGGATCAACACGAGGAGCGGAAAGCACGCGGCGAGGCCCAGATGGCGCAGCCGGGCCTGCCACGCCGTGCCCTTCCTGCCGAGCACCGCCGGTACGACCACGAGCACGAACAGCAGTACCTGTTCGGGTCTGGTCGACATGGCGATCGTGAAACCCAACGACCCCAACGCCAGCGACGGCCAACGCCGCTCGTCGAGGTACGTGTAGACGCCGAGTATCCCGAGCGCGAATCCGAAGATGAACAGGCTCTCCGCCATGAGCAGCCCGTCGTTGATCCACAGGTTGGGGTACA
>JBDZVK010000057.1:8992-11636 GCA_040255725.1 Actinomycetota bacterium | reverse complement strand
GGGACGCCTTGATGGCTGCACTCGCCGATAGGTGACGGCATCGACCCGGGCAGCCGTGATCGACACGATGGCCTTTTCGGCGCTGTTCCGTCAGGCACGGGATCCGGAGGTCGCTGCCCCGTACCTCGACTTGGTCCGTGGTCGGAATATCGTCCTGTCGTTCGTGACCGTCACCGAACTTCGATTCGGGGCACTCAAGGGCGGCTGGGGAGATCTGCGCCGGCGGGCGCTCGAACGGGATCTTGCGGCTCTCCCCGTCGTGCAACTCGATGACCGGCTCATGTCGGTGTGTGCGTCGCTGCGGGATCGCTGTCAACGTGCAGGGCATCCGCTGGGCCAGAAGCTCCCAGAAGCGGACCGGTGGATCGCAGCAACCGCGAATCCGGCTCGACATCCCGGTGGTCTCGGCCGACCACGTCTTCGAGCGCGTGGAAGGGCTCATCGTTCTCGCTCCACCGAGGTGAGAATGAACCTCGGTCCGGTCATCACCGACCGGGTCGCCCGGATGTGCGTCATTGATGCCCGGCGACCTGCTTGGAGCGGGTGACGGGAATCGAACCCGCGTTCTCAGCTTGGGAAGCTGATGTTCTACCACTGAACTACACCCGCAGAAGCGGCCACCCTACCCGACCAGGCCTGCCAAGATGCTTCTGTGCCACCCGATGATGTGCCCGAACTGATCGTCGCCGACGCGGGCGGTTGGCGTGTCTGGCTGGAAGCGAACCACGACAAGTCCGCGGGGGTCTGGCTCGCCCAGGCGAGGAAGGGGACCGTGGAACCCACGAGCCTCACCTACGCACAGGCGGTCGACGAGGCGCTCTGTTTCGGCTGGATCGACGGGCAGCGGGTCGGCCACGACGACGCCACGTTCCGCCAGCGCTACACGCCCCGCCGTGCGAACAGCCCCTGGTCGAAGCGCAACGTCGGGATCATCGAGCGCTTGACGGCCGACGATCGCATGCATGCGGCCGGGCTCGCCGAGGTCGAGCGTGCCAAGGCCGACGGCCGGTGGGACGCGGCCTACTCGGGCCAGGCCGACAGCGAGGTGCCGCCCGACCTGGCCGCCGCACTCGAAGCCGAGCCCCGCGCCGCGGCGATGTTCGCCATCCTCACCCGGGCCAACCGGTACTCGATCCTCTACCGCCTCGAAACGGCCAAGCGCGCCGAGACCCGGGCCCGTCGTCTCGACCAGCTCGTGGCGATGCTCGCCCGAGGCGAGACGATCCATCCCCAGAAGCGCACCCTCGAGAGCTGAATCGGTGCTCGACCTGCACCGGCCCGGTCACACCCGAATTCGGAGCCACCGGATCGGTCGCTGCGAACTCGCAGAGGGCTCGGTCACGTGCCGGTCGATGCGTGACCCGGGTCAGGTTTCGGCGGTGGTGGCGAGCCAGTTCGCGACGAGCGCGTAGTTCGCCCGGTCGGGCAACTCGGTCAGCGGCGTGGCGACCTCGTCGACCGACGGGCCGACGCGTGCCGCGTCGGCGGCCAGTGCATTCAGGTCGAACCCGTAGAGTGCTGCGGGCGTCTCGGCCAGCACCTTGCGAATCGCACCGGGTTCCCAGTCGTGGAACACCTGGCGGATGACCGGACCCGTGAACGGGTGGGCACCCTCCGGGTGGGGGAAGTCGTTGCCGAACATCAGATGGTCGAACCCGACCGTCGCGTCGATCGCGTCCAGGTCGCTGGCGAGCAGTGGGCTGGCGGTGTACCAGACGTTCGATCGCAGATAGTCGCTGGGCAGCCGGTCGACCATGGCGCTCGGATCGATGAGAATCGTGCCGATGAGCCCTCGTGCGCGCATCACCCCGTAGGCGGTGTCGAGTGAGCGAACGAGACCGCTCAACACGTTCATCGGCACTTCGCTGAGGGTGACCCGAAGTCGCGGGAACCGGTCGAACACCCCGGAAAGCACCAGCAACACGACCGACCTGATCGATGCATGCGGACCGTCGGTGGCCAACGGGACCAGGTCGATCGGCCCGTTTCCCAAGTCCGGGAAGGCGCCCTCCACATGCAGGTTGACGACGAGGTCGAGATCTTGGCAGGCCGCCCAGATCCGGTCGTAGCGGCGATCCGAGATCTGGGGAAGCCAATCGACGTCAGGGGTGATGTTCGGGAGCTGAATCCCGCCACGCATGCCGTGGTCGGCGATCCATTCGACTTCGGTGATCGTGTCGTCGAGGTCGTTGAGCAGCAACGACCCGACACCGGCACGTCGGACGGGGAACTCGGCACAGAAGTCCGCCATCCACCGGTTCAGCGCCCTGACGCCTGCACGGCGGTTGACGTAGTCATCCGGGAGCGGGGGCCCGGCGAGAAAGACGTTGTTCGGGTAGAACGGCGGGCTTCCGTCGGGGAAGACGACCTCGCCGACCACGCCCTGCGCCTCCTGGAGGTCGTTTCGCTGCGTATCGGGGTCGAGCGGCGAGTCGCCGTCGGGATCGTCGCTCTCGCGCTTCGCAACACCGATCGACTCGTCGAACGCCGAGCGAAAAGCGGGATCGAGGTAGTACCGGTACACGTCGGACGTCGCCTGTGCGTGCGTGTCCGCGGAGATCAACGTGTAGCGGTCGGTTTCAGGCACGAAACTCCTGCGGGTCCGGTCGACGAGTGCGGTCGACGAGATGGTACCCGTCGACCG
>JBDZVK010000057.1:0-8892 GCA_040255725.1 Actinomycetota bacterium | reverse complement strand
AACTCCTGCGGGTCCGGTCGACGAGTGCGGTCGACGAGATGGTACCCGTCGACCGAGCTGGTCACCGGGGGTGCCACTCCTCATTCCAGAGGCGCCGGCCTCACACACGGGCCCGGGTCGACCAGACCACCGGCTCGGCCCTGTTCGCCGTCGCCGCGCCAGCGGTGCCCCGACCATTGGCGTGATCCAGCGATTCGCCGGCAAGGCCGCCACCGGTCGAACTCCTCGAGACGGTGCGCGCTCATCGCAGGTGCGTTCATCGCACGGAACTTCCCGGAGTGCGAGCAGCGGTGACGCCGTCGAACAGGCCGGTGGCGTCGTGGGTCGGGGCGCCGTCGACGAGGGTGGCGAGCACCTCGACCGAACCGATCCGAGTTGTCGCGACCGCCGCCGGGTCGTCGGCCAACACGACCAGATCGGCGTCGAATCCGGGTTGCAGCGCGCCCGAATGGTCGCTGCGTCCGGCCGAGACGGCACCGCCGCGGGTGTACGCGCGCAGCGCGGTGCGCACGTCGACCGCCTCGTCAGCCCCGAAGACGACCCCGGATTCGGTGGTGCGTTCGACCATCGCCTGCACGCCGGTGAGCGGTGCGCCGGGCGCGACCGGACGATCCGAGCTGCCGGCCACGACGATTCCCGCATCGAGCAGGCTTTTGCACCGGAACCCGTTGGCCTGTTGCGCTTCGTCGGTGATCGAGAGGATCAGGTCACCGAAGGCGGGCAGGAACGCGGCCTGATGGGCGACGACGAGACCCTTGGCGGCGAGGCGGGTGATCTGGTCGGGACGGATCAGCGCGCCGTGCTCGACACGGTGTGGCCGCGCCGCGGGCGTGCAGCCCGGATTCGGCCCCGCCGCGTCGGCCTCGTCGAGCGCGTCGAGCAACAGGTCGATCGCCGCGTCGCCCATGGCGTGCGCCGCGATCTGCCAGCCGCCCCGCGCCCCGGCGACGATCGACCGTCGCAGCACCTCGGGGTCGTCCTCGAAATCGGCGGTCGTGCCCAGGCCGTCGACCCAGATCTTCATCGCTCCGATCTCGAGCCGACCGTCGCCGAAGCCGGTGCGGATGCCGAGGTCGATACCTGCGGCGATGGCATCGTCGGGGTGGGACCGCAGCGCATGGAACACGGCATCGTGCACCATGAGCTGGCCACGTGCGTGCAGGCGGCCCGTCTCGCGGGCGAGCTGGTACGCGGCGAGCTCGACGGGGGAGTGGTCGATGCCGGGTGAGCCGATCCCTGCGTCGACGAACGTCGTGATGCCCTCGGCCGCGTAGATCGCCGTGGCCGCACCGATGGCGGTGGCGAGGTCGTCGATCGAAGACGGGCCGCGGTGCTCTTTGACCAGATCCATCGCGGCTTCCTCCAGCACCCCGTCTGGCTCACCGGTGGCGTCGACGCCGACACGGCCACGGCCGCCGGACGCGTCGGCCGACGTGATGCCGACCTCAGCCAACGCCGCGGAACTCAGCACGCACAGATGACCGGAGAAGTGGGTGAGCCACACGGGCCGTCCGTCGGCCGCCGCGTCGAGCTTGGCGCGCGAGGGATTGGTGCCGATGTCGAGGCCGAGGCCGTAGCCGGTGCCGATGACCCACGCACCGGGGGCGAGCCCGGCGGCGTACGCCGCGACCGCGTCGAGCAACGCCTCCATGCCCGTGACCGCCGAGAGGTCCAGCATCGACAGGCCCAGCCCGAACGAGGTGGTGTGCACGTGGCTGTCGCAGAAGCCGGGCAGCACCGTCGCCCCGTCGACGTCGACCCGACGGTGGGCGTCGAGGTCCGCGACCGCGTCACCCAGACCGACGATGCGCCCCTGCCAGAGCCCGATGCACGATGCGTGCGCGTCGAGACCGGAACCGGGATCGAGCAGGTGCGCGTTGGTGAGGAGCAGATCCAGCTTCACTCGCACGCCTCGGTGTTCGGTGCCGAACCGATCTTCACCGGCCTCATCGTGTCAGACCAGCACAGAGCGCGGTCACGCGTCGCTTCAAGGGGGCCTGGAGCGTCCGGAACATCAGCGGATCGGGCTCGAGACGCCGGGCGAGATGGGCGCCGGACCGTTCGCTGTCGTGCGACGCTCACGAAGAGTGCGGGGTGACTCGACCAGTCAAGGTGGCGCGAACGATCCGCACGATCGCGACCGGCCCCCGATGCCATCGTTCAAGTATCGCCCGATGAGCCGGAGCCACAGACGGAGCGCCGCTGGACGGCCATCACTGGTGGCAGACGTCGACCCTTCAGTACACGATGTCGAGCGAGTAGCGCAGCGACGCATCGAGTTGGGCCCGGCCGGCTTCGTCGAGCCTCCCCACAGGGCGGGCGTCCAGGCTCTCGATTGGAATCGTGATCACGTTGTCACACGAGATGACGCACGGTTCGGGCAGACCTTCGGCCGCGCCGATCGCCACTTCTGAACGGATGCCCCGGATGGTGCGGGTGATGGGCGCACAGGTGACGGAGGTGAGCACCTCGATCGCCGCGTCACGGGTGAGCACACAGACCGGTCGGCGGCCTGCGGGAGGTCCGAGATCAGCCCAGTAGATGTCGTTGCGCGCTACCACTCCGGCGCGGTCTGCGCGGCGAGGCGTCGCGCAGACTGGACGATGGCCGGATCGGCGGGACGGCGTCGGTAGGCATCGCGGAGTGCCCGATCTGCCGTGGCCAGTTCGGTCGCATCGAGAACCGCCTGCGCGCCGCGCCGCAACAGTTCGGAGCGATTCGTACCGAGCTCGGTCGCGGCGTCATCGAGGCGTCGGACCAGATCGTCATCGAGTTGGACCAGAACCTCTCGGCGCGCCATGACCATATGGTATCCCATCGGTCAACCGAGTGGTGCGCCTCGGCGCCATGGCGGGGCAGTGATCTCGCCAGGGTCGCCAACCCGCGTCACCCGTGGGCGATCTTCCACAGATGAGGCCAGGCGGCGCCGAAACCGGGGTGCAGTGGGAGCCGGTCGATCTCGGCTCCGTTGCACCCTCGGCGGGGTGGGTGTGCGGCCGATGATCGTGACGTTCGAAAAGGTGGGCCGCGGGTGTGCGTGGACGGCGCTTCGGCCACCCCGGACGGTCGTGACCAGGCCGACGATGGCCGCGGGCGCGGACCTTCCCCACGACCTGTACACCTTCGTCATCGAAGACGCCTTCGACCTCGCTCACGGCTTCTGGGGCTGCGTGGCGGACGGCGCAACGTTCAAGACACTCGGCCGGAAACACACACCACAAGGCCGGGCCGTGATCGACCGGCACGTCGATGATCTGGAACGGGCCGAAGCGATGGTCAACGAGGACTGCTTCGCGTGGCGCGCCGGTACCCCGACCGAACTCGGTCGGCAACTCGATGCGATGCTCGAGCGTTGGCGAGCGCTGTCCGTCCGCGAGGAACCCAACCTCGAATGGTCGACCACCCGACCGAATAGCGACGGCCGGCGCCGATAGGCGAGTCCGACGGCCCGGCCACCCGAGTCGGTCGCGTCCTTCTAGGAGCGGTCGGTTCGGTTCCAGAACTGGTGGGTCAGGCCGCTGGGCGAAGTGACCGACTCGACGGAGAAGCGGCCGTCGATGCCGGTGGAGGCATCCCACAGAGGAACTCCTCGTCCCAGGACGATCGGCACGATCACCAGGTGCATGAAGTCGACCAGGTCGGCCTCGAGGAACTGCCGCACCGTCGAAGGGCCGCCACCGAGACGGACATCCTGGCCGTCCGCGGCCTCCAGCGCGAGCTCGAGCACCTCCTGGGCTGACCCGTCGACGAAGCGGAAGCTCGTCCCGTTGGCGAAATCGATGTCGGGGTGCGGGTGGTGGGTCATCACGTACACCGGCGTCGCGAAGGGGGGCTCGTCACCCCACCAGCCCCGCCAGCCGTCGTCGGGCCACGCGCCGGTCTGCGGGCCGAACTTGCGACGCCCCATGATCTCGGCGCCGATGCCCTGACCCCACAGGGTCGTCAACGCCCGGTCGAGGGTGACCGGCGCGTCAACGGTGTCGATCCCGTGGATGAACCGGCCGTCGAATCCGGCGAACAGCTTCTCGGCGCCACCGATCGGCGCGTCGAGGGTCACGTGGCCACCGGCGGCGAACCCGTCGAGGGAGACGTTCAGGTTGTGGATTCTGGTCCGGGGCATGCTGACTCCAGCAACGATCGAAGGGACGAGTTCTCGCCGTTCAGACGTACGAGCATCGCGGAATTCATCGCCGGCCGCGGTGATTGCCGGTGGCCCCGCCGCTGCCGCCCCGAGGCGAGGTCGCTGGCAGTTTGACTCGTGTGTGCCAGGGAAGTGATCGACAACCGCGCGACGAGAGGTCACCGATGAGTTCCGATCCACAGGACGAGGCCGAAGCACTCGACAGCGACAAGCTCGGCGACACCTACCCGCCCGAGACGCCGCTCGGCGTCGAGGACTACGGAACCACCGCGGCCGAGGAACGGGTGGACGAGCCGCTCGAGGAGCGCGTCGCCCGTGAGCGACCCGACAAGCTCGACCCCGAGCACGACGAGATCCAACTGGTGGCAGAACCGGAACCGGACACCGAGGCCGAACTCCTGGGGGTCGAGGCCACGCCGGATCCACGCAACGTCGAACTCGACGAAGGCGATCCGTCTGAACGACTCGGCGACGCCGCCGTTCCGGCCGAAGAGCAGGCCGTCAACGAGACGCGCTGAGCCCCGCCGACCACATGCCCGTCGAGCCGAGACCGACCAGGACCGAGACCGACCGGAAGGCAAGACCATGAGGAACGTCTGGAAAGGCTTCGTGATCGGGAGCGTCATCGCCGCGGCGATCGGCGTTGCGCTCGACAAGACGAAGCCCCGGTCGGACACTTCGATCAAGAACGTCTGGAAGGGACTACTGATCGGAAGCGTTGCCGGCTCGACCGTCGGCGTCGTCGTGGACACCTGTTCGAAAGCCGGCCGGCGACTCGTCGAAACCGGCAGCGAAGTGGACCTGGGAGCCAAAGCCGACGAACTGCGCGCGCAGGCGGAGCGGGTGGCCCGATCCGACGTGGTGCAGACCGCTGCCGACCGGGCCCGCGACGCCGTCCGGGGTGGCGCCGACATACTGCATCAGGCCAATGATGCGGTGGGCGATTTGGCCGCATCACTCGACATCCGGACCTGACCTGACCGCTCACCCGGCCTGGAACTCCACGACGGAGAATCCGGTCGTGGGGGCACGCGGTGCAGTTGTGCACGTCGACCGGGCCTCGACTCGACGACCTCCTCGCGCAAGCGGTGAGTACCGTTGGCGGGCGCCATCGCCGAGGCGCATGCCACCCGAGGAGGTCCGCGATGCACCGCGGCATCGCCCACACATCGACACCGAGGCCATCGCGCCGGGTGCCGCGATGAGTGGGTTCGACGACTTCCCGGTCGTGGGCGAACGGCGCCTGGCCGTGCGGGTCACCGACGACGCCCTGCGCTGGATCCGCTCCGGGCATCCGTGGCTCTTCGACGACTCCATCACGTCGATTTCGGGCGACGGAAAGCCCGGCGATCTCGCCGTCGTGTTCGACCGCAAGCGACGCTTCCGGGCGATCGGGCTGTACGACCCGGCGTCGCCGATCCGCGTGAAGCTCCTTCATCACGGCGACCCGGTGCAGATCACGCCCGACTGGTTCGCGCAGCGCCTCGGTGAAACGATCGACCGTCGCCGCGGGTTGTTGAAGTCGTCCGACACGACCGGCGTGCGGTGCGTCAACGGCGAGAACGACGGACTTCCCGGGCTCGTCGTCGACCGCTACGCAGACGTCGTGGTCGTCAAGGTGTATTCAGCGGCGTGGTTCGCCCACCTGCGGACGATCGTCCCCCTCCTCGAGTCGCTCCTCAGGGTGCGTGCGGTCGTGCTCCGGCTCAGCCGGAGAACCCAGTCCGATGCACCGCCCGACATCACCGACGGGTTGGCGTTGCTCGGCGAGACGCCGTCCGGGCCCGTGCTGTTCCGTGAGAACGGTCTGACCGTCGAGGCCGACGTCGTGGCGGGGAACAAGAGCGGGTACTTCCTCGACCAGCGTGACAACCGTCGCCTCGTCGGCGAAGGGTGTCGGGGCGCGCGGGTGCTCGACGTTTTCAGTTCCAGCGGCGGCTTCTCGCTGGCCGCGGCAGCCGGCGGCGCCACCTCGGTGCTCAGCGTCGACATCAGCGGCCCGGCGCTCGCGGCCGCGCAACGCAACTTCGCCCACAATCGTGGGATCGCCGCGGTTCGACGGTGCCACCACGCGATTCGCCGCGGCGACGCCTTCGAGGTCATGGCCGACCTCGCCGCCCATGGTGAGCGATTTGATGTCGTGGTGGTCGACCCGCCGTCGTTCGCACAGTCCGAGGCCGCCGTCTCCAAAGCCCTGTACGCGTATGCACGACTCACGGGTCTCGCCGTGGACCTCGTGAGCGACGGCGGTCTGCTCGTGCAGGCGTCGTGTTCGAGTCGCGTGTCGCCCGAAGCCTTCTTCGCCACGGTCACCGCGGCCGCGCATCGTCGCGGTGTCGAGCTCACCGAGCTGCGCCGGACCGGGCACCCGATCGACCACGCGGTCGGCTTCCGGCAGGGCGAATACCTCAAGGCGCTCTTCGCCCGGATTCACCGTCGCGAGCAGGGGAAACGCTCACGATGACGCCCCGATGTGGGGCGGCTGAACGTCGCACATGAGAGGTTCTCCCAGATTTTGCGTCCGGGGAAGCGGCGTCAGGGCGCGCTTTCGTCTAGCAATGGGAGGTGGCGCAGATCAACTGTGCCCGTACCGTCGGCATGCTGTCGGCGGCAACATCAAGGAAAACAAATGGCAACAGGCACTGTGAAGTTCTTCAACGCAGACAAGGGCTTCGGCTTCATCTCACGAGAAGGCGCCGACGACGTGTTCGTCCACTTCTCCAACATCCAGAGCGAAGGTTTCAAGACCCTCGACGAGGGTCAGAACGTCGAGTTCGACGTCGGCCCGGGCCGCAAGGGCGAAGAAGCCCAGAACGTTCGGGTCATCTGATCCGAAGATGGACTGACCTGTGGCTGTCGATTCCCGAATCGGCAGCCACAGCGTCGACCTTCGTTCCCGGCGCTCCACCTCTGCGGGTCGCACCGGGTCCGTCCCTTGCCTCATGCGGAGGGCGATGGGGGTCAGCGCTTGTCCTCGGGCGTGGAGTCCGCGCTCCGCTTGCTCGCTCCCTTCGCCTTGGCGCGGGACTTGGCCTGGCGGACCGCCTTCTGAGCCTCGCGTTTCGCCGCCGCGAGGTCTCGCTTGGCCTTGCGCATCTCCTCACGTGCCGCGCGGAGCGAATCGGCATCGAAGTCGTCGCCGCGCGTGCCCGGCCCGCTCGGCCCTCGGGCACGGCCCGGCCCGCCCGGACCGCCTCGCGCCCACGGCCCGTCGCCGCCGTTCCAAGGGTGACCGTGACCGCGCTCGTGCAGCTGTTCGTGCATCGCCCGTGACTGCTCGGCGAAGTCACGCCAGGCGACCTTCGCTGCCCGCACCGCTTCGATCACCTGCTTGCGCGCCTCGCTCGCGGCGTCGGCCGCCTGCTTGAACTGCTTGGTGCTCGGCGTGCCCTGCACCTCCAGGCCGAACGACCAGAGACCGACGTCGATCAACCGCGCGGCCCGACGCACCTCGTCGATGATCGCCGCGTGCGCTTGCGACGGCGTGTCGGCGAGATCCGCGTGGTCTCGCATGGCCCGGTGCATCACCGGCCACAGCGCACAGATCGCCGACGCGGCGATCTGGGGCTCGGGGTCGAGCGGGTCGACCCCGGCCCGCGCAGCGAGTTCCTCGGCGGCCACCTGGGCGACCCGGTCCATCATGTCGCTCTCGGCCGCCCGGAGCGACGGGGTCGTCTCGATCAGGTCCCGGAACCCCTCCAGCGCCTCGGCCGGTGACACCTCGTCGGGGAGCTCGTCCCACCGGTGGGTCATCGCTCCGATGTACGCGCTGAGCTCCGCCACGAACGCCTCGACCGGTGAGCCCTCGGGCGCATCGGGGCCGAGGGCTCGCCTGACCACCGCCACCATCTCGGGTTCGCGGTCGAACAGCAACGACTCCTTCGTGGGGAAGTAGTTGTAGACGGTCTTCTCCGAGACGCCGGACGCCTCCGCGACATCGGCGACCCGCACCGCATCGAATCCGTGCTCGAAGAACATCGCGGTGGCGATGTCGGAGATCAACTGGCGCGTGAGGCGCTTCTTGCGTTCGCGCAGTGATTCTGCGAACTCCCCGGCGCCCGCTGCGCGGCTGCCCGAAGGGCCCAGCAGGAGCCGGGCCGCCAGCTCGGAGCGGTCGTCGGTTTCGGCCATGGCCAGACCTTACCGCGCACATGGAGAAATTACGGTTGCAGTATTCTTTCAGTCACTGTATGTTTTCACCGTCCGTAAATCACCGAGAGGTTCCGCCATGCCCACTCCAGCGGTCTCCGCCACCGCCCTCACCAAGACCTTCGGCGACTTCACCGCCGTCGACGACATCGATCTCGAGATTCCACCCGGGCACGTCTTCTCGCTCCTCGGCCCCAACGGAGCGGGCAAGACCACCACCGTCCGCCTGCTCACCACGCTCGCCGCACCCACCAGCGGTACCGCCACCGTGTTCGGCCACGACGTGGTCGCCGAGGCCGACGCCGTCCGCCAGTGCACCTCGCTCACCGGCCAGTTCGCCGCGCTGGAGGACAACCTCACCTGCCGCGACAACCTCGTGCTCATGGCCCGCCTCCGCGGCTACGGCGCGCCCGCCGCGAAGCGCATCGCCGACGAGCTCATCGACCGGTTCGAGATGGGCCCGTACGTCGACAAGCTCGTCAAAGCCGTCTCGGGCGGGCAACGCCGCCGGGTCGACCTGGCCGCGAGCCTGGTGGTGGAACCGAAACTGCTCGTGCTCGACGAACCGACCACCGGCCTCGACCCGCGCAGCCGCAACACCG
>JBDZVK010000056.1:0-11696 GCA_040255725.1 Actinomycetota bacterium | reverse complement strand
GCGGCCCCGACCACGGCAGTCCCGTAGCGCTCGCCGGGGTGGCGGGTGACCCGCTCGATCGGGCCCGACACGCCGATCGCGGCGAGGATCTCACCACCGACTCCCCGGACCGGCGCACTGACCGAGGCGACCCCCACCTCACGTTCGGCGACACTCGCCACCCAGCCCTCACCTGGGGTCTCCCCGAGGAGTACATGACCGGCCGAGCCCTGATCCAGCGGGAGCACCGCGCCCACCCCGACGATCGTGCGCAGCCCGTGGGGCGATTCGGACACCGCCACGCAGACTCGCTGGTCGCCGTCACGCACGTAGAGCTGGGCCGACTCACCCGTCGCGTCTCGCAACGCGTCGAGCACCGGCCCGGCTGCCTCGACCAGACCGTGGTCGGTCTCCGCGGCCCGGCCCAGTACGACGAGTCGCCAGCCGAGCGCGAAGCCGCCGTCGCCGGTGCGGCGCAACAGGCCGTGCACCGAAAGCGCGCTGGCCAACCGGTGAGCGGTCGCCCGCGACAGACCCGTCGCATCGACCACCTCGTTCAGGGTCCGGGCCCCGGTCTGCACCGCGTCCAGGATGCTGACAGACTTGTCGACGACACCGACTCCGCTTAGCATGGGTTCCACATGACGAGACTAGCATCTCAACATATGAAACATCGAAGCGCACTGGGAGCACGGAGTACGACATGACCGAACCGAGAACCCTCAGCGAGAAGGTCTGGGACGCCCACGTGGTGGGCGAGGCCGACGGCGCCGATCTGCTCTATGTCGACCTGCACCTCGTCCACGAGGTCACCAGCCCGCAGGCCTTCGACGGGCTCCGCATGGCCGGGCGTGGCGTCCGCCGTCCGGACCTCACCGTGGCGACCATGGACCACAACGTGCCCACCACCGACCTGTCGGTGCCCGTCGCCGACCCGATCTCGGCCAAGCAGATGGACGTGCTCGCCGCGAACTGCGACGAATTCGACATCAGGCTCTACCCGATGGGCGACCCAGGCCAAGGCATCGTCCACATCATCGGCCCCGAACAGGGCCTCACCCAGCCCGGCATGACCGTGGTGTGCGGCGACTCCCACACCGCCACCCACGGCGCCTTCGGGGCGCTCGCCTTCGGCATCGGCACCTCAGAGGTCGAACACGTCCTCGCCACCCAGACCCTTCCCCAGGTCCGCCCCGGCACCATGGCGGTCACCGTCGACGGTGAGCTGCCCGAGGGCTCGACCGCGAAGGACCTGATCCTGGCCATCATCGGCCGGATCGGCACCGGCGGCGGCATCGGATCGATCATCGAGTACCGGGGCGAAGCTTTCCGGTCGCTGTCGATGGAAGGCCGCATGACCGTGTGCAACATGTCGATCGAGGCCGGGGCCAAGGCCGGCATGATCGCCCCCGACGACACCACGTTCGCCTACCTCGAAGGCCGCGAGCACGCACCCAGGGGCGCCAAGTGGGAACAGGCTCTGGACGCCTGGCGGGCACTGCTCACCGACCAGGGCGCCACCTTCGACAAAGAGGTCGTCCTGGATGGCGCCCAGATCATGCCGCACGTGTCATGGGGAACGAACCCGTCCCAGGTCGTGCCCCTGAACGGCGTGATCCCCGACCCCGACTCGTTCGCCCAACCGGCGCTGCGCGACGCCGCCCACCGGGCGCTGGAGTACATGGACCTGCCCGCGGGCACCCCGATGCGCGACATCGAGATCGACACCGTGTTCATCGGGTCGTGCACCAACTCCCGGATCGAGGACCTGCGCGCCGCGGCCAAGGTCGTCGACGGCCGCAAGGTCGCCTCGGGCAAACGGGCAATGGTCGTGCCCGGGTCGTTCGCCGTGAAGGCCCAGGCCGAAGCCGAAGGGCTGGATGCGATCTTCACCGCGGCCGGGTTCGAGTGGCGTCAACCAGGATGTTCGATGTGCCTGGCGATGAACCCCGACAAGCTCGCACCGGGCGAGCGGGCCGCTTCCACGTCGAACCGCAACTTCGAAGGTCGCCAGGGCCGCGGCGGGCGCACCCATCTGGTCTCCCCCGCCGTCGCCGCCGCGACCGCCGTCGCCGGTCACTTCGCGTCCCCCGCCGACCTCGACTGACCCGCCGAAGAGGACACAGGAGCTCTGGAACCATGAAAGCCGTCCACATCGTCACCGGCACCGCCGTCCCGCTGCAGCGGTCCGACGTCGACACCGACCAGATCATCCCCGCCGAATGGCTCAAGCGGGTCGAACGCACCGGGTTCGGCAAAGGCCTGTTCTCGACGTGGCGCGACGACCGCGACTTCGTCCTGAACGACGAACGCTTCGCGCACGCCACGATCCTGGTCGCCGGCCCCAACTTCGGCACCGGCTCGTCACGTGAGCACGCCGTGTGGGCGCTGATGGACTACGGATTCGAGGCCGTCGTGTCGCCCCGGTTCAGCGACATCTTCAGGAACAACTGCACCAAGAACGGGCTCGTGCCCGTCGTGGTGCCCGGCGGCACCGAGGCGGTGCTGTTCGACGCGATCGAAGCCGACCCCGACCTGGAGATCACCATCGACGTCGAGCGGCGCACCCTCGAAGCCCCGGCGATCGGCCTGTCGGTCGACTTCCCCCTCGATGACTCGGTGCAGAACCGGTTCCTCGAAGGGCTCGACGACATCGGCATCACGCTGCAGCTCTGCGACGCGATCGACACCTTCGAGGCGAACCGGCCGAGCTGGCTTCCCAGCACCGTCTGACGGCACACCGGTCACCGAACCATGCGATCCTCCACCGCTGTCAGGTCAACCTAGACGTGGGACTCGAATACCCGGCGGACCCCTTGGCGTGGCAGGCCTGGCAGCTCCGTCGGCAGAGCATCCCGCGGCGGATCCGGACCCGATTCGCGCACGAACCCGATGAGCCGATCCTGTCTGCCGCGCCAGGCGACGTCGACGTGGTCATATCGGTCAGGTCCACCAACGCGAGCAAGGCCGCGGCGCTGCTGGAGCCGATTCGTCACCTGCGCTCGTCGCGGGTGGGGATCGTCTCGGACATCGCACGGACCTCGCTCCTGCCCGCCGCCGACGCCGCCCGGGCAACGCCGGCGAACTCGGCGAGCATCATCGCCGGCGCCCGTGACCGGCCCGTGACGGCGGTGGTCCCCCACGGCGTCGGCCGGCCCCACGAGGTGGCGATCCGGGCCGCCCGTCAGTCGGGGGGTCGGGTGTTCGTCGTCCAGCACGGACTCCTCACCCCGTTCGCACCGCCGCTCCCCCGCGACTGCACCCTGCTCGCCTGGAGTGCCGCCGACGGCGATTTCTGGCGGAGCGGACGGCGCGATGTCGACATCGAGGTCGTCGGCAGTCAACTGCTCTGGGTCGCGGCGCAACGCGCAGCAGCGGTCATCGATCCGGACGCCCGACCGACGTTCCTCGGACAGCTCCACGCCGCGGAGATCGCCCGCCGCGAACTCGCCCGGGTCTCGTATCGGTTCTGCCACGAGACCGGCGCGGTGTACCGCCCGCATCCGGCCGAGACCGACAAGGTGTCCCGGGCGCAACACGCGCTGTGGCGGCGCCGGGGCGTCGCCTTCGACACCTCCGGTGTCGCGCTCGAGAACCTGGAGACCCCCGTGGCGGCGATCTTCTCCACAGGTGTCCTCGAGGCCGCCGCGGCCGGTCGCCCGGCCTGGGGGTACCACCCGGACCCGCCCGCCTGGGTCGCCGAGATGTGGGACCGTTACGGCGTGGCGCGGTGGGGATCGGATCCGACCCCGCCACCGAAACAGCCGACGGTCGAGCCGGCGGCACGGGTCGCCGAGATCGTCGCCGCGGCCACCGCCTCGACCGACTGACCCGGTTCGCCGCCCGGGTGCGTCAGGCGCTACGGAGCCGGGTCACGAGTTCGGCCAGAGGTTCGCGGAAGTCGCGGGTCTCGGGCATGCCGGACAGACGCAGCGCGGCGTTGTCGAGCACCGAGTTCGCGGGGCGGGGAGCCGGACGGGCGGGCTGCAGGTCCGCGGTCGTGCACCGGTCGACCCGGTTCGGGTCGTCGCCGGCGGCTTCGAGCACGGCCCGGGCGAACTCGAACCAGCTCACCGCCCCCTGGTTGGTCACATGGAACAGCCCCGGGCGCTGGTCGGTGACCAGACGGTCGATCACCCCGGCCAGATCCGCGGTGAAGGTGGGGTGACCACGCTGGTCGTCGACGAAGGTGAGCCGACCCGGCTCGGCGGCGATCCGCAGGATGGTCTTGACCATGTTCGCGCCATGGAACCCGCACACCCACGAGGTGCGCACGATCGTCGAACCCGGATCGAGTTCCCGCTCACCGGCCAGCTTCGACCGTCCGTACACCGACTGCGGATTCGGCGTGTCCCATTCGACATACGGCGTGTCCTTGGTGCCGTCGAAGACGTAGTCGGTCGACACATAGGTGACGGGCGCCCCGACCCGCCGCGCGGCCTCGGCGACATGGCGCGTACCCAACACGTTCACGGCGAAGGCCGTGTCGGGCTCGGTCTCGCAGCGGTCGACGGCGGTGAACGCCGCGGGGTGCACGACCGCGTCGGGTCGTGCCGCGTCGATGGCGGCGAGCACGTCGTCGCGCACGGTGAGGTCCACGTCGCCGATGTCGACGGCGGTCAGTTCATGGCCCGAAACGGTGAACCGTTCCACGAGGTCGGTACCGAGTTGCCCCTCGGCGCCGGTGAGAAAGATCCGCACCCTCAGCTCCCCTTGAGCGGCCGCCACCACCACTCGTTCGCGCGGTACCAGTCGACGGTCTCGGCCAGCGCCTCGTCGAGCGCACGCTCGGGCTTCCAGCCCAACGCCCGCACCTTGGCCGTGTCGATCGAGTAACGGCGGTCGTGACCGAGGCGGTCTTCGACGTGGTCGATGCGGGAATCATCCGCGCCGAGCAGGCCGAGGATGCGTCTGGTCAGGTCGGCGTTGGTGATCTCGTTACCGGCACCGATGTTGTAGATCTCGCCGATCTCCCCCCGGCGGAGCACCAGGTCGACCCCGGCGCAGTTGTCGGCCACATGGCACCAGTCGCGGACATTCCCGCCGTCGCCGTACAAGGGCACCGTGGCCCCGTCGAGCAGGTTCGTGGCGAACAGCGGAATGACCTTCTCGGGGTACTGGTACGGACCGAAGTTGTTGGACGAGCGCGTGACGATCACCGGTAGGTCGAAGGTTTCGCGGTACGACAACGCGATCAGGTCCGAGCCGGCTTTCGAGGCACTGTAGGGAGACCGTGGCCCCAACGGGTCCGTCTCGGTGAACGACCCCGACTCGATCGACCCGTAGACCTCGTCGGTCGAGATGTGCACGAACCGTTCCAGGTCCATGGTGCGCGCCACGTCACACAGGATGTTGGTGCCGTCGCAGTTGGTGCGGACGAACGCGTCGGGGCCGGTGATCGAACGGTCGACGTGACTCTCCGCGGCGAAGTGCACCACGGCGTCGTGGCCAGGCAGTGCCGCCGCGACCGCGTCCCGATCGCAGATGTCGCCGTGGACGAAGCGCACCCGGTCGCTGGTCAACAGGTCGTCCATCGTCGAGTCGTTGCCGGCGTAGGTGAGCGCGTCGAAGATCGTCACGGCGTCATTCGAGGTGGCCAACACGTGGCGCACGTAGTTCGATCCGATGAATCCGGCGGCTCCGGTCACGAACAGTCGCATCGTCCCAGCTTCCCACAATGGGCCGATACCCCGATCAACCCGAGCCGTGTCCGGCCGGCTCATGATGCTCCCGTGCATACCCGCTCATCGGCGCGACCGCCGGTCGGAGCCGCACTCCCCGGTGTGGACCCGTCGCTCCCACGCCGACGACTAGCGTGCTCCCGCGCCATTCCGGCCGGTGTCGTCACCCTGGAATCATGAATCCCGGACCTCCTGTCGAACGTACGAAGCTCGCGTACCAACCAGCGCTGGACGGCATGCGTTGTCTTGGCCTCATCAGTGTGCTGTGCGCGCATGCGTCCGTCGTGCAGCCGACGCTGCTGTACCCGGCGTCCTACATGTTCGTCGACATGTTCTTCGTGGTCAGCGGGTACCTGATCACGACGCTGCTCCTGCGGGAGCACGCCTCGACGGGGCGGGTCAGTCTCCGGGCCTTCTACATCCGACGCTTCACACGCCTGTATCCGGTCATCGTGATGATTCTCGCCATCATGATCGGCTCGCGGCTGTTCTGGCCGGACGCCGCGGCCACCCCGAGCCGGCTCTTCGTGGTCGGTACGGCGCTGTACTTCGCGAACTTCGTCGCGATCATCCACCATGCCGACGCGCTCAACGCCTGGGTCTCGCTGTGGTCACTGTCGATCGAGGAACAGTTCTACGCGGCCTGGCCGATCGTGCTGTTGTGGACGATGGGTCGCGCCCGCCGACTTCGCAGACCACTCGTCCTGGTGACCCTCCTCACGCTCGCCATGTGGGTCTGGCGCTCACGCGCGATATATCAGGCCTTCAACGTCGAGGTCGCGGATCCGAGCGACTACTTCAAGACCCTGACGGATGCCTGGCACCTGTTCAACTTCTCGACGTTCTACCGGCCCGACGGGTTGCTCATCGGGTGTGCGCTCGCGCTCGTTCTGGCGAGGCCGAACCGACGACCGTCGAAGGTGATCGTCGAGGGGTCGCACCGGTTGCGCTTCGTCGTGGTGGCGACCATCCTGGCGATCGTCGGCGCCACCAACGGGGCCTCGGCCTGGCAGGTCTACTGGGGGCTGGCGCTGTTCAACATCTGCATCGCCCTGCTGATCGTCGAGCTCCTGCATCATCCGGGCTCGCTGATCTCGCGCGTGCTCGGCTTCAGGCCGTTTCTGTGGATCGGTCGTCGCAGCTACTTCATCTATGCGACCCATCTCGCGGTGTTCACGTTCACCTTCGAGGTCCTCGAGTTCACGTCGCTGCCCGAGATCGCCGTCACCGTCGGCGCGATCTTCGCACTCGCCGGCATCTCGTACCGGTTCTACGAGAACCCGGTGCGACGGTGGGGTCAGCGGGTCAGTGCGAGAATCATCTCCGACCAGAGCGTCCCACCCGCTGCCCCACGGGTGAGTCCCTGACCGGGTCGTCGACCGGTCCCCGCGTCTCGGCCCTGTCGTTCAGGTGCGCAACGCGAAATGGGGTCGCCATCGCGCCTCGATGTCGGCGCGGAGCGGGTTCGCGCGGTCCCGGTCCGACAACACCGGGTCGGTGACCCCCCAGTCGGCGTCCACGGCCGGGTCGTCCCAGGCCACGCCGAGTTCGTCGGCCGGGTTGTAGTAGCCGTCGACGAGGTACGTGATCGTCATGTCCGAGAGGGCCGCGAACCCGTGCGCGACCCCCGGAGGGATGAACACGCCGGCGTGGGACTTGGTGCCGTCGGACTGCATGCCCAGGTCGAGGGTGAGCGTCGCCCCGTCGGTCGGCGAGCCGGTCCGCAGGTCGTGCAGCACCACGCGCGCGGTGCCGTTGGGCACGTACCAGTAGTCGGCCTGGTGCAGGTGGTAGTGCAGGCCGACCACCGCACCCTGCTGGCGATCACCACGGTTGGCCTGGATCATCTCACGGCCCTGGGGAAACCATTCACGCCGATAGGTCTCGACGAAATAGCCACGCTCGTCGCCGTGGACGTCGGGTTCGACGACGTAGACGCCGACGATTCGGTCTGATTCGGTCACCTCGGCCACGCGTTCACGCTCCGGACTCGACGGGATGAGGTGCCGATCCTATGCGCCCCCGTCGGCGTCATCGGAGTCCGCGGTCGCCGTGACCCCAGCAGATCGTGTGCTGCGCCGCGTGACCCACCGGTCGATCCCTTCGGCCACGAACACGGCGAGCATTCCCAGGAGCAACGGATCCAGGGGAGCGCGGAACCTGGCGTTCTCGAAAGTGTCGACCGTGACGCTCACGAGGGTGACGGCGAGCACCAGGTAGCCGACGAAGACGAGCGTACGGGTCGAATCATCCCCTCGGCGGCGGAGGAGCGACACCACGCCGGCCACGCCTCTGACGAGAACCAGCACGAGAGCGAGCGCGATGGTGACCGAGAAGGGGACGAGACGTGTCCAACTGCCGAGCACCGCCGTGTAGGTCTGCGGGTCACCGGAGCCGTAGGTGTACCCAAGGTGCACCGGCAAGGCGATCGGCTCGTAGATCGCCGACCAGTCGTGCCAGAGCTCCGACGACGGCTCGCTGAAGCGCGTGTCCCACCCCGCATAGAGCAGCGTCGACACCCCGACGGCCCGGGCATAGACGCCCGGGTCGTTGCGGATCACCGACGCGGAGTCGCGCAGGCCCTGGCGATACACGGGCAGATAGCAGACGTTGTTCAGATTCGGCGCGTCGTTGCCGGCCTTGGTGAACTCGTCGAGCACGGCGATCCCGGTGTCCGGACTGCATGGTGGGTAGAAAGGCGCGAACTTCTCGTAGTAGGCATACGGGACGACTGCGGCGGCGGGCGAGATCTTCTCTTCGCGGATCAGTTCGTCGAGCCGGTGCCGGGGCAGTTGCAGCACGGTGATGCGCTCGAGGTTCATGCCGCTGAAGCTCGACAATCCGACGGTGTCGAACCGAATCTCGTTGTGCACGATCGGTGCGGCGACACAGGCGAGCGCGACCGCTGCCACGACCGCAGCCGCGACGCGTCGGATGCGGGGCGGCCGCAGCACCAGGACGAGGATCACCGCCGTGACGAACCACAGCGGGTTGAGCGTCGTCCGGGTCAGGACGCCGACGACGAGCACGCCGAGGAGCAGCGAGAATCGTCCGAGCCGTCCCCGGCGAAAATACCGGTCGGCCGACCAGACCGTGGCGACGATGATCAGCGCCACCAGCGTTTCGTAGGTGAGGGTGCTCTCGTCTCGGATGAGCAACGGGTCCAGCGTGACCAGCACGGTCGCGGCGGTCGCGATCCAGGGTTTCGCCGCGAGGTTCCTGAGCAGCGACCACAGCATGAGCACCGTGGCGAGGCCGGCCGAAAGATAGAGCACCTGGAAGCTGATGCCGGCGGGAAACGGTGACCAACGGATGACCGCGCCGACGAAGAAGTTGAACAACGGCGGCTGGATGTGCAGGTCCGTGAACGCGAGAAACGGGTTTGCTCCGAGCTGGTTCAGGTCGAGCAGGTGGATCTGCCCCGGCGGGTTCGCCCGGAACGACAATCCGTCGGCGATGAACACCGACCGTGACACGATGAACAACGCGACGACGATTCCGACATGGACCGGATTTCGGATCCGGCCGCCGAGGCCGGCCCACGCTCCCTTGCGGTGTGGGACTCCGGCGGTCGGGGCAACCGCACTGGTCGAGGTGCCGGAGGTTGCTTCGGAGCGGCCCGCTTCAGGTGATCTCGACGACGGAATGGTCACCCAGCATCACCCGGTTGGCGCGCGGCTTGCGTCCGGATCGCGTCAGTTGCACCCGCTTGCCGATGAGCGAGTCCATCAGATGCGGCACCCCCGTGATCGTGCTGTGCGCGAGCACGATCGAATGCTCGATCTCGGAATCGGTGACGACGCAGTCGTGGTGGATCGAGGTGTACGGACCGACGTAGGACCCTCGCAACACGGTGTCGCGTCCGATGATCGCCGGCCCGCGGACCACCGAGTCGATCACATCGGCACCGTCCTCGATCACGACCTTGCCCGACAGGCTGCTCGCCGAGTCGACCGTGCCCGCCACCGACGGTTCGAGTTGATCGAGTACGAGGCGATTGCCCTCGAGGAGCGGATCCAGCTTGCCCGTGTCGATCCACCAACCGTCGACGACCTCGTGACGCACCCGGTTGCCCTTGTCGATCAACCACTGGATCGCGTCGGTGATCTCCAGCTCGCCGCGGGCCGACGGTTCGATCGCGGCGACCGCATCGTGGATCGTCGGGTCGAACAGGTACACGCCGACCAGCGCGAGATCCGACGGGGGCACCTCGGGCTTCTCGACCAGCCGCACGACCTCGCCGCCCGCTCCGATCTCGGCCACGCCGAAACGCTCGGGGTCGGGCACCTTGGCCAGCAGGATCTGCGCCGCGGCGACGTCCGCTGACTCCCCCAACTCGGGTTGTGCCGAGCGGCTCCGGTCGGCCTCGAACGCATCGACGAACTCGGCGATGCCCTGACGCAGCAGATTGTCGCCCAGGTACATGACGAAGTCGTCGTCGCCCAGGAAGTCACGGGCGATCCGCACGCAGTGGGCGAGGCCGAGCGGCTCGTCCTGTGGCAGATAGGTGACCTCCACACCGAAAGCCGAGCCGTCGCCGACCGCCGCCACGATCTCGTCGCGGGTGTCGCCCACCACGATGCCGATCTCGCGGATCCCGGCCGCGGCCATGTCCTCGATCCCGTAGAACAGAATCGGCTTGTTCGCCACCGGGACGAGCTGCTTGGCGCTCGTGTGGGTGATCGGCCGGAGCCGGGTACCGGCGCCGCCGGAGAGGATCAGACCTTTCACGGAGGCCCTGTCTAGCAGTTGGCTTCGGCGGCTGACTCAGCCGCTCGTCGAGCGGGCGAGCACCGCCACTTCCGCGACACCGTCCGCCGCCGACAGTGCGTCGATCGCTCGTTCGTCGACCGGACGTGACGTCGACACGACCATCAGTGCGCCCTCGCCGGAGGGCGAGCGACCGACGGCCATGTCGGAGATGTTCACACCTTCGTCTCCGAGCACGGTTCCGACCCGACCGATCACACCGGGACGGTCGTCGTTGCGCACCACGAGCATGTTCGCGGCCGGCGGCACGTCGAGGGTGTGGTCGTCGACCATCACCAACCGGGCAGCAGACTTCAACCCACTGAGCGTGCCGGCGACCGAGTGCTTCGGTCCGCGCAGCGTGATCAGGTTGACGTAGTCGCGGGTGGCCGTCGAGGTGGTGTCGCGCACCTCGATGCCGCGGTCGGCGGCCAGCTGCGGCGCGTTCACGTACGACACCGGTGCATCACTCGACGCACCGAAGAACCCCTTGAGCACCGCGAGGGTCAGGATCCGGGTGTCGTAGTCGGCGATCTGGCCCTCGTAGAGAATCTCGAGCGTGTCCGGCGCACCACCTGACAGCGATGCGAACAGCTCGCCGAGCTTCTCGGCCAGGGGGAGGAAGGGACGAACCGTCTCCGAGGCTGCCGACGCATCGACGTTGACCGCGTAGGGGACGAACTCGCCCGCCAGCGCGAGTTCGACCATCTCGGCGATCGTGGCGCCCGCCTTGTCCTGGGCCTCGGCGGTCGACGCACCCAAGTGCGGCGTCACCACGACCTCATCGAGCCCGAACAGCGGAGATTCGGTCGTCGGCTCGGACGCGAACACGTCGAGTGCCGCTCCGGCGACCTGACCCGAGGAGATCGCGGCGGCCAGGTCGGCCTCGTTGACGATGCCGCCACGGGCGACGTTGATGATCCGGATCCCCTTCTTGGCCTTCGCGAGCGCGTCGGCATCGATGAGGTTCATCGTCTCGGGCGTCTTGGCCACGTGCAGCGTGACGAAGTCGGCCGTGGCGAGGAGCGTGTCGAGATCGACCAGGTCGATGTTGAGCTGTCGCGCCCGGTCGGGCGCGACGAACGGGTCGTACGCGATGAGCTTCATGCCGAACGCCATCGCCCGCTGGGCCACCAGTTTGCCGATCCGCCCCAACCCGATCACGCCCAGGGTCTTGTCGGCGAGCTCCACCCCGGTCCACTTGGACCGTTCCCAGCGACCCTGGGTGAGCGCGGCGTGCGCCTGGGGCACGTTCCTCGCCTGGGCCAGCAGCAGGGCCATGGTCTG
>JBDZVK010000055.1:0-11713 GCA_040255725.1 Actinomycetota bacterium | reverse complement strand
GCCGGCTACGGATACCCTCCTCGGGATGGCCGACGGACGCAGACTGGCGATCATCACGGGCGCCAGCAGCGGCGTCGGTCTGGCGACGGCGACGTCGTTGGCGGCGGCCGACCACGATCTCGTGTTGACCGCCAGACGCCCCGGGCCGTTGGAGGATGCAGCTGCGGCGACCGGAGCACGCTGGGTCGCGGCGGACTGCACCGACCCCGAGGCGTTCGCCGAGGTCGTCGCGGCGGCAGGGGACATCGGCGACGGTACCGTCGACCTGGTCGTGCACGCCGCCGGGGTGATGGCCGGGACGTTCGTCCGCAAGGAGTCGATCGACACGTTCGATCAGGTGCTCGCCACCAACCTGCGCTCTGCCTTCGTGGTGGCCGCCGGGGCGCTCCCGGCGATGGAGCCCGGCGGCCGCTTCGTGTTCGTGTCGTCATCGTCGTCGCTGACACCGCAACCGGGCAAGACCGCGTACTCGGCGTCGAAGGCGGGCCTGAATGCGTTCGCCGCGGCGTTCGCCGGGGAGGTCGAACGGGACGGCATCGCCGTGCACACGGTGGTGACCGGCCCGGTCGCCACGCCGATGCTCGACGACGTGCACTTCCCGATGCGCACCCTCCATGTCGACGACGTCGCCAAGGCGATCGTCTGGCTCGACACGCTGCCGCCGAACGTGCGGCTGCCGATGATCGACCTGTCGTCGGTGGAGGCCGGCCCGTTCGCCCCGGAGCCGTTCGTGCCCCGCGCCGCCCGGGAACTCGGCCGCACGACCCTGCCCTGACGCGCCGGTCGAACCCGAGACCCCGACGTCGTTGGCGGCAAGCACGGACGGTGCAGATGCTGTCCCAGATCGGTAACAGCGAGGCCGTGGCCATGAATCTGCGGCTCTGATCCGACGTGTGGGCAGCGGTCCGACGCGCAGTCCGGAGCAGCGGCCGCTCCCAACAGGCGGCGATCCGGGTCGCGGTCGACCGTCAACCGGGGCCGGCTTCGACCGGCGACCCGGATGGCGACCCCGAAGCCGCGATCGACCGCTCCACCGACGATCGGTCCGTACTCGTATCGTCATCGCCGGCACGGATCGAGGTGACCCGCGCGCTGCGGTCGCTCGCAGCGAACCGACGCTTCGGCGACACCGACACCGACGCGGTCAGAATGGCCGCTCGGCCGGGCCGGTTCGTTCGCCGGGGGTGAAGGTGACGGGCAGGTGGACCATGCCCACGACCTCGGGGTTGGGTCGGTAGAACACGACCCCGTCCTCTTCGACGACGTAGTCGGGGATGCGGGTGACGATCTCTCGGACCATGATCCCGAACATCGCCCGGGCGATGTGCATGCCGATGCAGCGGTGCGGGCCGACGCCGAAAGCCAGGTGCGGGTTGCGTTCCCGGTCGATGACCACCTCGTCGGGACGGTCGAACACGGCCGCATCGCGGTTCGCCGATGCCCAGCTCAGGATCAGTGGGTCGCCCGCGGCGAGTTGCTGACCGCCCAGGGTCGCCGGGCAGGTGACCGTTCGGCTGAGGGTCTCGTTCACCGAGAAGAAGCGCAGGAACTCCTCGGTCGCCAACGGCAGCAACCCGGGCTCCTCGGCGAGTCGACGCCGCTGGTCAGGATGCGCCGCGAGGTGGTGCAGGCTGAGCGAGGTGAGCGACGCGGTGGTGTCCAGGCCACCGCCGATCAGGTTCCAGAACACCGCCCGGATGTCGGCATCGGTCAGCGGCTCGCCGTCGACCTCCAGCGCGATCAACGCGGTCGCGAGGTCGTCGCGGGGGTGCGCTCGACGGTCGGCGATCAGCTCGTCGATCTGGGCGAACATGGTCGGCAGGTGTTCCCGGCTCTGACGCGCCGCTTCGCCGGTCGGGTCGTGCGCGAGTGACCCGTGGAACAGATCCGCCCAGAGCTGCCAGTCCTCCAGCGGTAGGCCGACCAGCGCCATCGTCAACACCGAGGGAACCGGCGTCGCGAAGTCCTCGACCAGGTCCATCGCCCCCGATTCGATCTTCTCGTCCAGGAACCACGTCGCCACCCGACGCATGAGCGGCTCGACCGCAGCGGTCGCCCTGGGCACCATGAACGGGTTCATCGCCCGGCGCAGCGCGAGGTGACCCGGACCCTCCACCTCGGCGATGCCCGCCTTGGGCACCCGCTTGGGTCGGGGCACGCCGACGATGCCGATGTAGTCGATCCCGTCGACCGGTTCGGGTTCGTACCGGCTCGAATAGGTCGCCGCGTCGCGCGCCGCGACACCGACCTCCTCGTGGCCGGCGACCATCCAGAAGCCACCGTGCCGTTCATTCCACGCGACCGGGCACTGCTCGCGCAGCCGGGCCCACTCGGCAACCCGATGCTCGTGGAACGTCGGGTCGTGGTGATCGAGGTCGACCACCGCCCGGTCGGGCGGGTCGCCAGAGACACTCGTCGGTGGCACGTCCGGGTCGGTCATCGCGCGGTCTCCTGCCAGGGGCGACGGTCGGGCGGCGGCGCCACCGGGCCGACGATCGCCGCCGAGCCGTCTTCGCCCGCGCCGACGTGGAGCAGCCGCTTCTCGTACCAGCCGCCATCGTCGACGTCGGCGACCCAGGCGCAGACGGCGACGACCATGCCCGCTTCGAGCACCGCGTCGTCGCCGATGCCCGGCGCGACGACCGGCGGCTCGACCCCCAGACCGACGCCGAAGAGCACGCCGTCGGGCGGCATCGCGCCGCCGGCGGAGGTCACGGCGTGGCGCACCTCCGCGCCGGTGGTGCCGGGTCGACACGCCGCGGCCGAAGCGTCGAACACCTCGGCGGCACACCGTGCCGCCGGCGGCGGCTCGTCGGGGAGGTCGATTCCGTCGGAGCCCACGACGACGGTGGTACCGATACCACCCTCGTACGCGGCGAGGTTCGCGGCGACGTCGAGGACGACCCGGTCACCGACCCCCAGTCGACGGTCGGTCGCGACCCGCCGCAACACCGACGACTCGCCGGACGACCAGGCGCACACGATGCCCTCGGTCGGCGGGGTCGGTACGCCCAACTCACCCAGCCGCCCCAGATAGCCGGCGAGCAACTCGCGTTCGGTGACCCCCGGGGCGACCTGCGCGGCCACCGCTCCCAACGCATCGGCGGCCAGCGCGGTCGCTGCGGCGACACACGCGACCTCGTCGGCATCCTTGACGCGCCTCACGGTGTCGAGCAACGCGGCGCCGTCGACGATCTCGGCCTCGGGCGCGACCGAGTGGACGAACGCCTCGAAACCGACCGTACCGGAGGTGGTCGCGACCCGCCGCGCCTCGGCGATGCCGGGCAACGCCGCGACCGCAGCGCGGACGCGCGCGGGGTTCCACGACATGGCGAACAGGTCGCCGAAATCGACCTCGTCGGGCACGCCGTCGTCGGAGGTACCCAACAGGTGGATCCGACCCGTGGCGGCCACGGCGATCGCGGACGGGCCGAACGGCCGGCTGCCCGCCAACCAGAGCTGACGCGTGCCGGTCGCATAGGTGACCTCGGTTGGACGACCCATGACGAGCACGTCGACCCGGTGAGCGGCCATCGCGTCGAAGACCCGCTGTCGACAACGGGCCCGCAGCCCGGCGAGGTCGGGTCCGTCGACCAACGGGACGGTCCCGCCGGGGGCGACGGTGAGCGACGGGTTCACGGCCCCTCCTCGGGGAACGGCGCCCAGGGAAAATCGCCGCTGAGCGACACCGTGCCGTCGTCGGTCACCGCGACGATCTCCTCGGCGCGGTAGCCGCCCACGCCCTCGGTCCACACCACCGGTTCGAACACCAGCACCATGCCGGGGCCGAGCACCTGACGCTCGTCGAACGCCTCCCCCAGATCGGTGCCGACCAGCGGCATCTCCGCCGATGACGTGCCGATGCCGTGGGCCAGGTAGAAGTGGGCCAGCCACGGCTTGGTGCCGCCGTTGAGCTTCGTGGCCAGACGACAGAGCTGCAGCGTGTCGACCCCGGGTGCGGCCAGGGTCTTGCATTCGGCGACGATCGTCCGCCAGGTCACGTACTGCGCGATCTGCTCGCCGGTGGGTCGCGGGTCGTCCGACACGATCCAGGTGCGGCCGAAATCCGACGCGTAGCCGCCGACGTGCAGCCCGGTGTCGTTCCAGACCACATCGCCCCCGGCGAGGGTCGCCTGCGTGGAAGCGGAGGGGAACCCCAGGTCGCCGTGCACGGTCCGCGGACCGTCGGCCTTGTGGGTGGGAATCGGTTGCCAGATCGGGTCGACACCGACGTTCTCGACGCCCAACTCGAACACCCGCTTCAGGAAGATCGCCGTCAGGTCGCTCTGGCGGACCCCGGGACGCAGCGCCGCGTGAGCGTCGACCATGGCGGCTTCGGTGAGCGCCTCCGCGGCGCGGATGCACGCCAACTCGTCCGCGGTCTTGGTGACCCGTGCCGTCGACATGACCCGCGACGTGGACTCGAGCGTGATCGCCGTGGTGGCGAATGCCCGCCGCAGCGGGTGGGTCACCTCGTCGATGCCCACCCGGGCGCCCGCGGGCACACGCTCCGCGACCCAGGCGACCAGCTCGGCGGCTCCGTCGTCGAGGTCGGGGTACGCGGCCGGAGCGACCCGGTCCGGGTCGAGTGCGGCCGGCGCGCCTTCGGGGTAGGGCGTGCGCAGATACGGCGCGGATTCGCCGCGCACCACGAGGGCGACCTGGCGGGCCAGCATCGACCGCGCCGGGTCCGACGCCGGAGCGTCCGCGCCGACCGCGTACGCGACGTTCGCCGTGCCCGAGAGCAGCACCGCGTCGAGGCCGTGCGCGGCGAGTTGTGCCTGGAGGCGCGCGTGCCGCTCCCGACGCATCCGCGCGCGGTCGGCGACCTCGGGGATCGCGACGCCGTCGACCGTGGGGACGGGCTCGGTCGAGTCGTCTCCCCGACTCGCGAAAGGTGACACGAGTGTCAGATTAGCGGAGCCAGTACCCTCGTCGTCTGTGGATCTCGGCCTCGACGGACGCGTGGCGATCGTGACCGGCGCGAGCGCGGGGATCGGACGGGCCGTGGCCCTTCGGCTCGCAGACGAAGGAGTTTCGGTCTTCGCGGTCGCCCGCGGCGCCGAGAAGCTCGAACGGGTCGTCGAGGCGATCGTCGCCGACGGGGGCCACGCCGAGCCGGGCAGGTTCGACGTCACCGACGATGCGGCACCCGACGCCATCGTCGCGGCGTGCACGGAGCGATTCGGTCGGATCGACATCGTCGTCAACAACGCCGGCGGCGCGCCGCCGAAACCCCTGGAGGCACTGACGGCGGAGGACTGGAACCGTGACCTCGCCCTGAACTTCGTCGCCCCGGCACGCCTCGCCGTCGCCTGCGCGCCCGTGCTGCGCGCCGCGGGCTGGGGGCGCATGGTGCACCTCGCGTCGACCAGCGCGCGTCGCCCCGACGCGCTGTTCACGCCGTACTCCGCCGCGAAAGCCGCGCTGGTGAACCTGTCGGTGACCCTGTCGGCCGAGCTCGCGCCGCACGGCGTCACGTCCAACGCCCTGCTCGTCGGGGTGACCTGGACCGAACTCGTTCGGGCCAACGCCGAAGCCTCGGCTCGTGAGCGGGGCATCACCGTCGACGAAGTGATGGCTCGGCAACTGCGCCGCACCGCACCGCCGACCGGCCGGTTCGGGACCCCCGACGAGATCGCCTCAGCCGTCGCTTTCCTGTGCAGCGAACCGGCATCGTGGATCACCGGTGCAACCCTCGCCGTCGACGGCGGCACCCTGCGAGCGATCTGACCGGTCGACGCCGCCCGCGCCGCGCGACGGCGACGACCCGTTCTCTGGAGTGTTGACACCGACTACGGACACCATCGCTCCAAAGAACGCCGAGGTGATGCGGGTTGCGCGCACCAGCGGTGCCCTGCGCCGCCGCTCAGAAAAGGTCGGCGAGTTCGCTGCGGACGATCTTGCCCATCGCGTTGCGGGGGAACGCCGCGACGGTGACGACCCGCTCGGGCACCTTGTAGCGCGCCAGGTTGGCGGCGCAGTGCGCGCGCACCGCCTCGACGTCGACCGGGCCACCATCGGCCGCTTCGACAACGGCGACCACGCGCTCGCCGAGGCGGTCGTCGGGCACCCCCACCACCGCGCAGGCGGCGACGCCGTCGAGCTCGTGGATCACCCGCTCGACCTCGGCCGGATACACGTTGGCGCCGCCCCGCAGGATCACGAGCTTCTTGCGGTCGCGCACGTGCAGCTCGCCGGAGTCGCCGAGAAAGCCCACGTCGCCAGTGTGCAGTTCGCCATCGACGAGCGCATCGGCGGTGGCCTCGGGTCGGTCCAGGTAGCCGAGCATCGGGCGGTAGCGGTCGTCCGCGGCCGACACGCAGATCTCGCCCGTCTCTCCCGGCGGCACTCCCGCACCGCTCTCGTCGACGATCCGCACACTGAGGTGCTCGAGCGGGACGCCGCTTGAGCCTTGTAGGTGCGGGCCGCCGCGGGGGTCGATGGCCACGACCGCGGGCGCCTCGGTCAACCCGTAGGTGCCGAGCACGTCATGGCCGAATTTCGCCTTGAAGGCGCTGCGGATGGCGTCGGGGCAGTCCGCACCGCCGTTCCAGACCTCGTCCAGCGTCGCGAGGTCCTCGGGAGAGACCGCGTCATCGTGCGCCAGGCCGTAGAGCAGCGCCGGCGGGCCGTTCCAGGTGGTGACCCGCTCGTCGCGGATCCACTCCGCGACGCCTTCGGGGTCGATCCGGTCCATGATGATCGACGTGCCGCCTGCCTGGGCGACCAGCAGCGTGGTGAGCACGAGCATGTTGAGGATCGTCAACGGCAGGCAGTCGCCCTTGCGCAGCTCCGGGCCGTAGCCGCGCGTCGCGCACAGGGTCGCGCCGGGCAGGAGCAGGTTCCACTGGCTGTGCACGGCGCCCTTTGGTCGCCCGGTCGTGCCACTCGTGTAGGCGATGCCCGCCGGCGCGAACGGGTCGACGGTGACGCCCACGGCGTCGTCCGGCTGCCCGGCCACCGCGGCCCGCCACGCTTCGAGCCCCACCGGGCGGGCGGGCGCTCCGGAGACCGGGGCCTCGGTGAGGTGCACGTCGACGAACGCGTCCTGCAGCAGCCACCGTTGCTCGGGTGCGGCCAGCGCGGTGTTGACGCCCACCCAGACCGCGCCCAGCCGCATCGCCCCGTGGAACGCCACGACGAGGTCGGCTTCGTTCGCCAGCGACACCGCGACCCGGTCGCCGGAGCCGACCCCGAGCGCCTTCCACGCGCGCGCCGCCCGGTTCGCCTCGGCGTCGAGTTCGGCGTAGCTGAACCGCCGCGACCGGGTCACCAGCGCCTCGGCGTCGGGCGTGGACGTCAGTGCGCGGTCGAGGACCTCGGCGATCGTGGCGGGCATCGGTGCGGACGGCATCGGCGTCGATCCTAGATTCTGAACTAACATCAGCGTCAGGTACGGAACAGGGGCACGGATGGACTTCGACTTCGGCGACAGCGCAACCCAGCTCCGCACCCACCTCCGCACGCTGATCGCCGAGGAACTGCCCGAGGGCTTCCTCGGCGCGTTCACCGACGACCCCGAAGACCTGGACACGACCCAGCGCTTCTGCCGCCTGCTCGCGGACCAGGGACTGCTCACCCTGTCGTGGCCCGCCGAGTTCGGCGGCGCCGGCGGCGACGTGTGGGCCCAGACCGTCGTGCGCGAGGAGATGTGGGCCCACCACGAACCGCGGGGTGCGCAGTACATGGGGCTCAACTGGGTCGGCCCGGCGATCATGGCCTTCGGCACCGAAGCCCAGAAGAGCGAGCACCTGCCGCCGATCGCCCGTGGCGAGGTGATCTGGTGCCAGGGGTTCAGCGAGCCCGGTGCCGGTTCCGACCTGGCCGCGCTGACCACCCGGGCCACACCCGACGGCGACGGATGGCGCATCCGCGGTCAGAAGATCTGGACGTCGTACGCCTCGATGGCGCAGTGGTGCGTGCTCGCCGCCCGGGTCGGCGACGGCGCCCGACACGACGGCGTCACGATGTTCCTCGTCCCGATGGACGCGCCCGGCGTGCAGGTCGTGCCGATCGCCTCGATGCTCGGCCCGCACCACCTCAACGAGGTCTACTTCGACGACGTGCCCGTCACCGCGGACGGCGTGCTCGGCGGGGTCGGCGACGGCTGGGCGGTGATCAAGCGGGCGCTGGCCCACGAGCGGGTCGGGATCGCCCGCTACGCCCGCTGCGAGCGGCTGCTGTCGATCCTGGCCGCGGACATCGGCGGCATCCCCGAGGCGTTCGCGGCCCGGTGGGCCCGTGCGCTCGTCTCGGTGCGGGTCGCTCGCCTGCTCGCCTACCGCACGGTGTTCGCCCAGGCCGCCGGCGACGACTTCGACGCGCTCGCCAGCGCCGCACGCATCGCGGTGACCACCTGCGACCAGGAGGTCGGTGACCTGCTCGCCGACGTGCTCGGCGGGACGAGTCTCGACGCGGGGACGGACGCGCCGGTCCACGGCGCAACCGAGGACCACTGGCGCTACGCCCAGGCGGCGACGGTGGCGTCGGGCACGATCGAGGTGCAGCGAATGATCGTCGCCAAGGACCTGTTGCGGCGGACCGATTCGGCGGCGAGCCGGTGACCACCGATCGACCCGAAGGGGCACGCAGCCGCTCCCACTCGATGCGGGTGTGCGAGGGAGGAGATCGCGCGAGCGAACTGGTTTCTGCCGAATCGGCCGAACGCCGGACACGTCTTTGCACGGTTGACCCCACTGTGGCCGGGTCGACCGTGCAAAGAACAGCGCGCGGCCGATCGACACCGGGGTGTCACGGACGGGCCGCATGAACCCTGACCTGCCCGACGAAGCGCTCGCGTTCGAGGCGGCTGCACGGCACGCCTTCGCCGACCTGGGCGGCGTCGCGTTCGCCCGCCGCGCCGAAGCCGACCCGTCCGTGCGATCCGAGGCGGCGGCCGCACTCGGTGCGCTCGGCTCCGACGAGCTCGACCCGCGGGACGGCGCCGCGCCCGCGGGCGCGGCCGCCGTGCTGAGCCGTGCGGCCGGCGCGGCGATGCTGCCCTACCCGGTCGAGGCGACCCTGCTGGGTGACCGGACGACTGGCAGGCCGTTCGCCGTGGTCGCGGACCCACCAAGCGGCGCCGGCCGCGACGTCGCGCCGCAAGACTCCACGATGAGCCGTGAAGCGTCGGCGCACGATGACGCGGAACGAAGCAACCCCCGCTCGAGCCGACCCGAAGAGCGGGCGAGACGGCGCGTCGACCACGGCGACCTGGCGCCGACCTGGGACGTGGCGACCCTCGGCGGCGTGACCGGTTCCGCCTCGGCATCGTCGACCGACGGCGTTCGCCCACTGGGCACCGAACTCGGCCCGTTCTGTTGCGATCTCACCCTGGACGAACCCCTGGCGTCTCCCGACGACGCACCGGCTGCCGACACCGCCGAAGCCCGTGGCTCGGGCGACGTGGTCCGCACCTCGTGGTGGCTGACCCTGACCTCGTGGCGGATCCTCGGCGCGCTCGAGCAGGCCGTCGCCCTCGCCGCCAGCCACACCTCCGAGCGGGAACAGTTCGACAAGCCCCTCACCGCCTTCCAGACGGTGCGTTTCGCGCTCGCCGACGCCTCGGTGGCCACGACCGGGCTCGGCGAGCTGGCCCGCTTCACCCTCTGGCGACTCACCACCGAACCCGCATCGGCCTTCGGCGACGCCCTGGCATTGCGGTGCCACGCCGTCGACGTCGCCCGCGACGTGCTCCGGTCGACCCAGCACCTGCACGGGGCGACCGGCCTGTGTGACGAAGCCGACATCTCCATCGTGCTGCGGCACCTCCAGCCGGCGCTGCGCCTGCCCGAAAGTGCCGATGCCACCGCGCGCCGTCTGGCCGACGTGGTCGACCGGGACGGCTTCGACGGACTGTTCCCCCACGGGAACGCGGCGTGACGACGCCACCCGCCGCCCCGGCCGCCGGAGCGCCGCCGCTGACCCTCGCCCATTTCCCCGCGGAGGCCGCCCGACGGTTCGGCGGGCGCGAAGCACTCGTGTTCGACGACCCCCTCACCGGTGACGCGGCCGGCGACCGGTCGGGTGACCGCACCGTGCGGTGGACCTATGACCGTCTGCGCGACGAGAGTCGCCGGGTCGCCCGGGCGCTCGTCGCCGACGGTGTCGAACCGGGGATGCGCGTCGCGATCGTGCTCGGCAACCGACCCGAAGCATTGGCCGCACTCTTCGGCGCTGCGGCCGCGGGTGCGGTGGGCGTGCTCGTGTCGACGTTCGCGCCCCGCCCGGAACTGGGTCGGATGCTCGAGCTCGCCGAACCTCGCATCGTGGTGACCCAGAGGAGACTGTCGACCCACCGGCACGCCGACGACGTGGCCGCGCTCCGTGACCGCCTGCCCACGCTCGCGAACGTGGTCGCCGTGGGCGACGACTGGGACGACTGGCTCGCCCGCGCCGATGAGGCCGCGGCCGACGGTCTCGACGCCGAGGTCGACGAGCGCACCGCCCTGGTGGAACCCGACGACGACGGCCTCGTCATCTTCTCGTCCGGCACCACCGAGACCCCCAAGGGGATGCTCCACACCCAGTACGCGCCCGTACTGCAGTTCCACCTGCAGGGCCGGATCTTCCGCCGCGACACCGACACGCGCATGTGGACGCCGCTTCCCGTGTTCTGGAGCGCCGGGCTCGTCTCGGCGATCGGCGCGACCCTGGCCACCGGCGGCACGAGCGTGCTGGCCGAGACCTTCGACCCGGCGGCCGCCCTCGCCCTGCTCGCCCGCGAGGCGGTCACCGAGCCCTACGCGCTCCCCCATCAGAACCTCGCGCTCGCCGAGCACGCCGACTGGGGCGCGACCGACCTGTCGTCGCTGCGGGCCGTCTACGGCAAGTCGGTGTATGCCCGCCATCCGACCGTGCACGGTGACCCCGACTGGACCATGCCCGTGGGCTACGGCCTGTCGGAGACGTGCGCGTTCTTCAGTGCCCACGACGCTGCCACTCCCCGCGAACGGATGCGGGCGTCACACGGTCGGCTGCTTCCGGGGAACGAGGTACGGGTGGTCGACCCGGCGAGCGGCGCGCCGGTGCGCGACGGGGACGAAGGGGAGCTGACGATCAAGGGGCCGAGCCTGATGCGCCGGTATCTCGGTCGCGCCCCGGCCGACTGCGTCGACGAGCGGGGGTTCTTCCACACCGGCGACCTCGGTCACGTCGACGCCGCCGGTGAAGTGCACTTCGCCGGACGTATCGGCGAGATGATCAAGACCGCAGGCGCGAACGTGTCGCCCGCCGAGCTCGAGGTCGCCCTCCGGGCGTTTCCGCCCGTGAAGCTGGCCCGGATCGTCGGTGTGCCCGACCCCCGGCTCGACGAGGTCGTGGTCGCCTGTGTCACCCTCGCGGCCGGCGCCAGCGCCGACGCCGACGACATCAAGTCGTTCCTGCGTGAACGGGTGTCGAGCTACAAGGTGCCCCGGCACGTCGTGTTCTTCGACGACGGCGAGATCCCCATGACCTCTGCCGGTTCCAAGGTGAAGGACCGTGAACTCACCGCGCTCGTGACCGCCCGCCTGAACGGAGCCCCATGACCGACACCGACGCCACCACCCCGACGTCACCCGAAGACGCCGCGGCCGACGAAGACACGACCCTCGACACCTCCGACCTCGACCGGCACATGGGCGTGCCGATCCGCCCCGGGGAGCTGACCGAGCCGATCGCCCGCAACGACATCCGCCGCTGGGTCCAGGCGATGCACTACCCGAACCCG
>JBDZVK010000399.1:0-2226 GCA_040255725.1 Actinomycetota bacterium | reverse complement strand
TGGTCGCCTCAGGCGTTCGGGCGAGCACGTCCTCGTCGAAGAACCGCTTCTGCCACTCGTCCGTCGCGGTCCGGAAGTAGCGCAGGTTCAGCGCCACCCCGGCCGACAGCAGCAGCTCGATGCCCAGCGAGGTCGCGCCGATCGAAGCGCCGACCCACAGCGGGTTGGACGTCGCGGCGTACACGTGACCGCCGATGATCCCGAGGATGGCTTCGTGTGCCGGGATGTCGACGAGGAACAGGCCCATGGTGAGGGCGAAGACGATCAGGTGCAGCCGCGTCGTGTCGCGCAGATCGACCCGGGCGGCGCGCCCGATGGCGCGCAGATCCGTCCACCACTTCACCGCGACGATCCACTCTTCACGAACCCTCCCTCAGGTTCCGACTGCTCGCTTCGGACTGCTTACTTCCGGCCGTCGATCGTAGCGCGAGGGTCGGGCGCGTGTCTGCGGCCCTCGGTTGCAGACGCCGTGGCGACCCGAGCACCCTCTACGCTTGTCGCTTTGCGCCCGAGTAGCTCAGTTGGCCAGAGCAACCGCCTTGTAAGCGGTAGGTCATGGGTTCGAATCCCATCTCGGGCTCACCCGTGTCCCCTCCACGACCCGACCGCCGCATGCAACCGAACCGACGCCCCGCCGAAAGGTCACTCGACACCGCGCCGGTGGTGCTCGCGCTCGACGTCGACGGGGTGCTCCTCGACGCCTCGCGGGGCGGGGCCGGTTCGTGGAAGACCACGCTCGCCGAGCGTTTCGGCATCACGCCCGACGCCCTCGCCGACGCCTTCTTCGCCCGACACTGGGCCGACGTCGTGACCGGCCGCGCCGCGATCCGCCCGTTGCTGGCTGCGGCACTCACCGAGATCGGCTCCGACGAGGCCGCGGACGTGGTGCTCGCCCACTGGCTCGCCACCGATTTCGTGGTCGACCACGCGGCGGTCGGGGCCGTCACCCGATGGACCGATGCCGGCGTCCCGATCGTGCTCGCCACCAACCAGGAACACGAACGCGCGGCCTACCTGTTCACGCGCCTGGGTCGACTGCTCCCGCTGTCGGGGATCGCCCACTCGGCGGCGCTCGGTGTCACCAAGGACGACCCCGATTTCTACACCCGGGCGCGGCGGCACCTGGGTATCGCCGACGACGCCGCGGTGGTGTTCGTCGACGACACGATCGGCAACGTCCACACCGCCACCGCGGCGGGTTGGCACGCGGTCTGGTGCGGCGGCGACACGACGTGGTGCGACGAGGTCGACCGATTGCTCGCCGGCTTCGGCGCCGTGCGGCAGTAGCCTTGCCCGGGCGCGGCGGGTGGAGGTCACCCGATGCGGCCGCGTCGCCGAAAGGCCCCATGGGTTCCACATCGCAGCCCCACGATCGACTCCGGCGCCTGTTCGACGTCGGCGCGCCGTGCGTCGCGGTGCCCTTCGACGACGACGTGACCTCGGCCGACGTCGCGGCGGCGACCTCGGCGGGGATGGACGTCGCCGAGGTGCGCATCGACCTGTTCGCGTCGCACGAGGTCGACCACGTCGTCGAGGTGATCCGGCGCTTCGGCGACGTGCCGGTGATCGCGACGATCCGTTCCGCAGCCGAAGGTGGCGCCTGGGACGGTGGCGACGACCGACGTCTGGCACTGTGCGAGGCGGTCGCCGCCGAGGTGGACGCGGTCGACATCGAAGCCTCCTCGACGGCGATCAACACCGCGGTCATCGACGCGACGCACCGGCACGGCGCAATGGCGATCGTGTCGTTCCACGACTTCGCGGCGACCCCGCCCGAAGCGGCGTTGACCGACACGATCGCCGATGCGGTGGCGCTGGGCGCCGACGTCGTGAAGATCGCCACGATGGTGCAGGGCACCGATGACCTCCGCACGCTCGCCCGGGTGCTCACCGCCGACCACGGCGTCGATCTGATCGTGATCGGCATGGGTCGCGCCGGCGCCCCGTCGCGGGTGGTGTTTCCGTTCCTCGGCTCGAAGCTCACCTTCGCCGACGCGGGTCGCTCGACGGCTCCCGGGCAACTTCCGCTCGCGGTGATGGCCGAGACCCTGTCGGCGCTCTCCCCCGACGACGCCACGCGTCGCCACTGACCCGCCGGCCCGCCGACCCCGCGAGCGCGGGCATCTCGGGCCGGTGCCCGCTACGCGGCGGAGGACTCCAGGATGTGCACCGCGCAGGCCGACCCGAGACCGATCACATGGGCGAGTCCCCTTCTCGCCCCGTCGA
>JBDZVK010000398.1:0-2230 GCA_040255725.1 Actinomycetota bacterium | reverse complement strand
TGCGCAAGATCTCCATACCGACGATTGTAGGTATTGAGAGTGGCTCTGTCACTACCTTCCCGGCCGCAGCGTCCCGCGGCGCTCATGACGCGGCGCGACTCCGGTCGACGATCGCCGCCGAGTCGCGAGGTGGTGGGGTCGCGTCACGCCGGGTGGTGGGCGGCTACGGTCGAAAGGGAAGGACGTACCAGCGAGTCGTTCGTGGACCAACGTGGTCCACCGGGTGGTACGCGACGAGCGGGAGGATCCCGGGTGACCATAGGTGACGTCGAGGAGCAGTCGGGGGTCTCCTCGCCGGTCGACCAGGTGGACCGTGCCGACGGTGTCGAAGCGGTACCGGTGCCGCGTTCGTCGGGGTCGACGTTGCGGTGGTGGTTCCGCCTGGTGACCGCGGTGGCGGTGTCGCCGATCACGGTGGCGGCGGTGCGGAGGGGATTGGAAGGTTGGGAACCGACCTGGGACGTGGCGACGACGACCGTGCGGATCCGGGATGTGTTCTCCGCGCATCCGCCGCTCACGGGGATGGCCGCGGCCCCGTCGTCGGGTGCGGAGGTGGCTTATTCGTTTCCGGGCGCACTGCATCTGTATCTGTTGGCGGTTCCGGTGAAGGTCCTGGGAACGACCTGGGGCGTGCTGCTGGGGATGGCGGTCATCAACACCGCGGTGTGTGTGGTGGCACTCTGGTTGCTCCGCCGCCGTCTGGGGGAGCGATGGGCGATGGTGGGGGCGTTGTTCCTCACGGCGCTGTTGTGGACGGTGGGGAGTGGGACGTTGATCTATCCGACGCCGCTGGCGATCGGCGTCGTTCCGTTGTTCGCCTTCCTGGTGGCGGCCTGGTCGGTGGCCGACGGTGATCCCCCGGCCCTGCTGGTGCTCGCGGTCGTCGGGAACTACCTGTTTCTCGATCAGCTCGTGTTCATCGTCGTGGTTCCGGTCGTCGGGGTGGTCGCCTTGGGCCTGCTCGGCGCACGGCTCTGGCGTGCCCGTCGGTACGACCGCTCGGGGTGGCCACAGCGACGCCGTCGGTACGGTCGCTGGCTCGCTGCAGGGGTCGGGTTCACCGTGGTGGTCTGGATCCCCCCGCTCGTCGACCAGTTCGTCATGCCCGGCGACAACCTCGGCAAGCTGGTGCACGCGTTCACCTCCGGCCAGGTCGCCGGCGACAAGATCGGCAGCCCGGACCCGACCCTGACCGCGGCGCTGGGTGTGGTGGCTTCGGTGACCGCCATCCCACGGGCCTGGTTGCCACCGTCTTTCGCCAAGGTCCCGTTCCAGGTCGATGGTGGCGGTTCACCGTTCGTGGTGGGCCTGGCGTGGAGCGTGGTGCTGTTCGGGGTGCTCGGGTGGGGGGCGTGGCGGGCGCTACGGCGTCGCGACTCCCGGGTGACCACGGCGATCGCGATCGCCGTCGCCTGCTGGGCGGCGTATGTGTTCACGGCCTTGCACAATCCGGACTGGCGTGGCTACCAGCAGCGCTACTTCCTGGGCCTGTGGCCGCTCGGCGCCTTCCTGTGGCTGGTCGCCCTCATCGGGATCGTGACCGGATGGCCGGGGCTGTCGTCGCGTGGGCGTCGCTGGTCGACGCACGGCCTCGCCGCGATCGCCGCGGGGGCCGTCGTCCTCGCCGTGATGGCGGGCTACCGCACGACCGAGGCGCCGGCGATGCGCCCCTCCAGGTCGAACCGGCTCGCCAACACCGTCCGTCACAAGGTCGCCACCGCGAAGATCGGGCCCGGACCGGTGCTGGTGACCTCCACCAGTCGGATGCGATACCTCCTGCCGAGCGTGCTGCTCGGGTTGCAGGACGCCGGCGTCGGTTTCCGTGTGTCGTCCGCCTTCGACGCGCAGCAGTTCGGCGCCTGGCGCAACGAGACCCAACAGCGCGACGCGGTCGCCCGATTGCACATCGGAGGGCCGTCCGCCCGGTGGCCGGGCGATCGTCTCGTGCTCGTGGAGAGGCCGCCGCCGGTGATGAAGGCGGAACGGTTCGACGAGGTCGATGCGGCACTGCACCGCTGGATCAACCGGCCGGGACGGATCCGCACGGCCCCCGGGGCCGTGGACGATGCAAAGGACAGGGCCGGCATCGAAGACGGCATGGCCGACCTTCGACGAAGGGCCGCTTCCGATGGGACCGACCCGCTCGCCGACCCGAAGCTGGCCGCTGTGCTCGCGGGCTGGGGCGAAACCCCGAACGGGCCGCTCTTCGACGTGCCCGGGTTGAAGGACC
>JBDZVK010000397.1:0-2233 GCA_040255725.1 Actinomycetota bacterium | reverse complement strand
CGTGAGCAGCTACGTTGGTGGCCGCCCGCAGACCCGGGCCGACCCGCCACCAACGAGAAAGTCCGCAACCCATCGGAGCAACGCCATGTCCACGCCCGCGCACCGCACCGTCGCTGCAGTTCTCGAACCACTCGTCGAGACGATCTTCCACGGGACGATCCCGATCCGGATCGAGATGTGGGACGGATCGACCCTCGGACCGGACACCGAGACGCTGATCCGGCTCCACTCGCCGATGGCGCTGCGGCGACTGATGTGGGCGCCCGGAGAGCTCGGCCTGGCCCGTGCGTACGTGGCCGGCGATCTGCAGCTCGACGGCGACGTGTTCGACCTGCTCGAGTTGCGCGACCAGGTCGTCGACGACGACGGCGAGGCACACAACGTCGGGGTGACGCCGGCCATGATTCCGGAATTCTGGCGCGCCGCCAGGGCCCTCGGCGTCGTGGGGCTCCCCCCGTCACCGCCGTCGGTCGAGGCGCGACTCAGCGGCTTCCGCCACCTGCGCAGCCGCGACGCGCAGGCGATCTCGCACCACTACGACGTCGGCAACGACTTCTACCGACTGGTGCTCGGGCCGTCGCTCACCTACTCGTGCGCCTACTGGGCCGACGACTCCTTCGACCTCGACGACGCGCAGGCCGCCAAGTACGAGCTGATCAGCCGCAAGCTCGACCTGAAACCCGGCATGCGTCTGCTCGACGTGGGCTGTGGCTGGGGCGGCATGGTCCTGCACGCCGCGCAGCACCACGGCGTGTCCGCGATCGGGGTGACGCTGTCGCACGAACAGGCGACGCTGGCTCGCCAACGGGTCGCCGACGCCGGCCTCGCCGACCGGATCGAGATCCGCGTCCAGGACTACCGCGACATCCACGACGGCCCCTTCGACGCGATCTCGTCGATCGGGATGTTCGAACACGTCGGCCTGTCGAAGGCCGAGGAGTACTTCACCGACCTGTACCAGCTCCTCGCGCCCGGCGCCCGGCTGTTGAACCACGCAATCTCCCGCCCCGACCCGACGCGTGCCGCGGTCGCGCCACGGTCGTTCATGGCGCGCTACGTGTTCCCCGACGCCGCGCTCGTCGAGGTCGGCACGGCCGTCTCCGCGATGCAGAAGCACGGCCTCGAGGTGCGCGACGTCGAGTCGCTGCGCGAGCACTACGCGAAGACGTTGCGGGTGTGGGTGAAGAACCTCGAGGACAACTGGGACGAGGCCCAGAAGCTCGTCGGCCCGGCACGGGCACGGGTGTGGCGCCTCTACATGGCCGGGTCCGCACTCGCCTTCGAAGACGCCCGCATCGCCATCCACCAGGTGCTGGCCGTCCGGACCGATGTCGACGGTTCGTCGCACCTGCCCCCCACTCGGAGCTGGCTCGACGTGGAGCACCCCGCGCCGGTGGACTGAGCCCGGCCCGGGGCGCCCTCGACGCTCGCCTCGCCGCCACCCGTGGCCGGTACGCTTGACCGGCCCAGTTCCGCCGACCCGCCGGACCCACGCCAGGTGACCACCCGAGACGATCAGATCCCCGCCGACCCGGTCCGCGGGCAGACCGCCACCGACCCCGTCGAAGCCGACACCGAAGGACCTTCGACCGACGACGGCGCCACGCCCCAGAGGTGGGCGCGACGCGGTTTTCTCGTCGCCCAGCTGCTCGTCATCGTCCCGGTCTGGGTCGCCGCGTACCGCGACGGCCACAAGGGGTGGTACCCCACCCTCGACGCGGCGACCACGACGCTGCGCGCCCGCGACGTGCTCGACGGCTCGTTCCCCCTCGTCGGGATGTGGACGTCGGTGTCGACCAAGCTCGGCGCCCCCACGTACTTTCCCGGCGCCACCGAGCTGTACCTGCTCAGCGTTCCGGTCCACCTGTTCGGCGACGCCTGGGGACCGCTCATCGCGATGGCGGTCATCAACTCCGCGTGGCTCCTGCTCGCCGGGTGGCTCCTGCGTCGGCGTCTCGGCCACCTCGGCGCGATCTGGGCACTGGTCGCCCTCGGCATGTTGGTCTGGACGATGGGCTCGGAGGCGCTGATCGACGTCGCCCCGATGCAGATGATCACGATCCCGTTCGCACTCTTCCTGCTCGCGGTCTGGAGTGTGGCCGACCGCGACCTGACCGTGCTGCCCCTGTTGGTGTTCGTCGCCAACTTCCTGCTGCTCAACCACCTCGTGCTCACCCTGTTGGTGCCGGTGATCGGGTTGTGCGCACCGATCGCGCTGTTCGTCGTCCTGCGG
>JBDZVK010000054.1:0-11881 GCA_040255725.1 Actinomycetota bacterium | reverse complement strand
GCGTCGAGGTGGCCGGTCGCGGTGAACTCGTCGAAGGTGCCACGGACCTTGGTGACCATGGCGTGTCGGGCGACGAACCCAAACCGACTGTGGGCTGGGTCGATCGTGTAGTCGCCGTGGAGGGTGGGGTCGAGAGCCATGGGGAGTGGTCCTTTCGTCGTGATCTTGTTGACACATCAATCATAAGCCGGAATGAATGATGTGTCAACTACTGATGCGGAGTCGGCCACCGGCGGCGACCGCATCTGGAACAATGCTCGGATGCGACTGCACCGGACCCTCGCCCGCGGCTGTGCCGCGCTCGCCCTGCTCACGGCCGGAGCGCTCCCGGCGACGGGCGCGGGCGCCGCCGATCCCCACGACCAGGCCGACGCCCTGTTCGACGCGCTGAACGGGCCGATGGCGCCCTTCGTGGTCACCCCCGACCAGTTCGGCATCGACCCGACCAAGGTGCTCGCCGACGTCCCGGCGATGCTGGCCGTCGTCGACGGTGACCGGGCGCGGGCCACCGTGGAAGACCTGGTGACGTACCCCCGCAACAGCCACGATCCCCAGAGCGACCTCGACGATGTCGCCGACTTCGTGGCCGGCCTGTTCGACGACGCCGGGCTGACCCCGCAGTTCCAGGACGTCGCCCACGACGGCAAGTCGATGCCGAACATCTACGCGCAGATTCCCGGCACCGGATGCAGCGACGAGACCCTCATCGTGAGCGCCCATTACGACGCCAGACCGTCGGGCGGCCAGGGTGCCGACGACGACGCCTCGGGCATCGGGGCACTCATGGAGATCGCCCGCGCGGTGAAAGCACACCCCCTGCCCGTCACCGTGCGGATCGTGGCGTTCTCCTTCGAAGAGGACGGCCTCGTGGGCAGCATGGCCATGGCGGCGCGGGACGCCGCGGACGACGCCGACATCGTCGGTGCGGTGTCGATGGACATGGTCGGCTACACCACCCCCGAGATCGACCCGCTCACCGGCCTGCCGGGCACCTACCTGGCGATGGTCGCCGACCCGACCTCGGCGGCGCTCGCCCACGCGTTCGGTGCCGGCGCCTACTGGTACCAGCCCGAGTTCCCCGCCGCCGGGGCGGTCATCGACCCGGCGGTGCTGTCGGACATCTTCCGGTCCGACCACTTCTCCTACGTGTCGCAGGGCTACCCGGGCATGATCGTCACCGACACCGCGAACTTCCGGAATCCCAACTACCACACGCTGAACGACACGCTCGACACGCTCGACTGGGAGTATCTGACCGGCTCGACCAGGGCGATGGTCGCCGGGGTCGCCACGTACGCGTCGTCTGATCAGAACGCCGACGGCGTCGCGGACCTGTGTGCAGCGCCGGTGACGCCGACGACCACGACCCCGTCGACGACGACCACGACCCCGGTCAAGACCCAGGGCTCCGGCGCCACACCGCCCACACCGGTCGCCGCGCGCCCCGACTACACGGGGTGAACCCGGGAAACCGGCTGAAGCGCAGCGCGTCCCTGTCCCGGATCGCCGCGGCACGGTGTCTCGGGGCAGTCGTCGTCGTGACCGGGCTGTGCGCGGCCGGGGTCGGCTGCGGCTCGACCGGCGACGACGTGCGCGCGTCGACCAAGGTCCCGAGCACCGATTCGGTACCGCAACGACCCGACGACTCGGTCGTCGACCCGCCCGACGCGTCGCTCCCCGCCACCCCGGATGACCTTCCCTTGGACCGGTCGTACACGAACCACAACGACCGGTCCACTCCGATGGGCACAGCCTGTTGGGCATTCACGGAGTTCATGCACATGGTCTCGTCGTTCGCCATCCCCGTCATCGACGGCAAGCCCCTGTACGCAAACGAGTACACCAACGATGCGTCCCGCAAGGACGTGGTCGTCGCCAAGCTCTCCGAACTGGTCGACCTCGAAGCTTCGGTCGTCGACGACCTCCCCGACGACGTGCGGCCGCTGGTCGACTACCTCATGACCAAGCAGGCCTCGACGCGGGACGCACTCCGTTCCGGGGCCGGACCCGGCGACCTCGGTGGCTACAACGACCTTTTCCTCGCCCAGTTCGGGGACTCCGAACACTGGCCCGGAGGGCGCGCCTTCGTGGCCGCTGCCGACGCGAACCCGGCCTGCGACCTCGACCCGACCCCGTAGCGCTGACCTTCCTCGTCTTCGGCAGGGGGCGCGACGCGCCCGGCCATCCCTCGCAGCGGTCCTGCTGAATGGGCGAGCGGACAGATCACGTCTATCTCGGCTCACGACGACTTTTCTTCAAACTCTCACTTGAAGAAAACCCGCGATGTTGCCTGGTCGGATCCGCCTGCCGGCGCATCCTCTTCGCGTCAGTCGCCGCCGGAGGCGTCTTCGACGCGCACTTTGCCGGCGGCGATCCAGGGCATCATGGCGCGCAGCTCGGCACCGACCTGTTCGACCTGGTGGGCCTTGCCGGCCTCGCGCAGCTCGGCGAAACGCTTGCCACCGCTGCGGACCTCGCCCATGAACTCCTCGGCGAACGAGCCGTCCTGGATTTCGCCCAGGACCTTCTTCATCTCGGCCCGCACCGACTCGTCGATGATCCGCGGCCCACGGGTGAGGTCCCCGTACTCGGCGGTCGTCGATATCGAATAGCGCATGCCGCTGATCCCCTGTTCGTACATGAGATCCACGATCAGCTTCAGCTCGTGCAGGCACTCGAAGTACGCCGACTCGGGCTGGTAGCCCGCGCCCACGAGGGTCTCGAACCCGGCCTGCACCAGCGCCGACAGGCCACCACACAGCACGACCTGCTCACCGAAGAGGTCGGTCTCGGTCTCTTCCTCGAACGTGGTCTCGAGCACCCCGGCCCGGGTCCCGCCGATGGCGTCGGCGTACGCGAGCGCCAGGGCGTGGGCGTTGCCCGAAGGGTCCTGATGCACCGCGATCAGATCGGGCACGCCACCCCCTTCGGTGTAGGTGCGACGCACCAGATGGCCCGGCCCCTTCGGCGCGACCATGGCGACATCCACGTCGTCGGGGGCGACCACGTAGCCGAAACGCACGTTGAACCCGTGCGCGAAGAAGATCGCGTCCCCGGCGTTCAGGTTCGGGCGGATGTCGGCCTCGAACACGTCCTGCTGTTCGGTGTCGGGCAGCAGGATCATGATCAGGTCGGCCTCGGCCGCGGCGTCGGCGACACTGAGCACCCGCAGGCCCGCCTCGGTGGCCTTGGCCCGCGACGAGGACCCCTCGCGCAGCCCGACCCGCACGTCGACGCCCGAGTCGGCCAGATTCAGCGCGTGGGCGTGCCCCTGGGAGCCGTAGCCGAGGATCGCGACCTTGCGGTCGGCGAGCACGGAACGGTCGGCGTCTTTTTCGTAGTAGATGGTTGCCATGGTTGCTAGGAAGCCTTTGCCTTGTCGATGTGTCGGACCCGGGACGTCGATCGCTCGAGCTTGGCGAGCGCGATCCGGCCGGTGCGTTGCATCTCGATGATGCCGAAGGGCCGGACCAGCTCTTCGAAATCGTCGATCTTGTCTGGCTCACCCTCGAGTGACACGACCATCGAGGTGTGGGCGACCGCCAGGATACGCGCTTCGAAGATCTGGGCCAGCTCCAGCACCTCGTTGCGACGGTCGCGGTCGACGGCGACGGTCACGATGCACAGCTCACGCTGGATCGAGTCGCGGGGATCCAGCTCGGTGATCTTCACCACGTTGATGAGCTTGTTGAGCTGCTTCACCATCTGCTCGATCGGCGTCAGCTCGACGTCGACCACGACGGTGATCCGGCTGAGGCTCTCGTCATCGGTCGGCGCCACCGCGAGCGATTCGATGTTGTAGCCGCGGCGGGCGAACAGGCCGGCGACCCGGGCGAGCACACCGGAGCGGTTCTCGACCAGCACCGACAGGGTGTGAAGGCGTCGTGCGGTCATCAGATCTCCTCGGAACGCTGGAACGGTGGCACGACGATGTCGTCGTTGGAACGCCCACCGGGGACCATCGGGAACACCTTCTCGCGGTCGTCGGTGCGGAACTCGACGACGACGGGCCGGTCGTCGATCTCGTTCGCCTTGTCGATCGCCGGGGCGACCTCCTCGGGCGACTCCACCCGGATCCCGACGCACCCCATCGCCTCGGCCCACTTCACGTAATCGGGCACGTCCAGTGACAGGTACACCTCGGAGTAGCGCTCGTCGTAGAACATCTCCTGCCACTGACGGACCATGCCCAGATACCCGTTGTTGAGAATCGCGATCTTCACCGGGATCTGCTCGGTCGACGCGGTGATCAGTTCCTGGGCGGTCATCTGGAAACACCCGTCACCGTCCACGGCCCACACGGTGTGGTCGGGACGGCCGACCTTCGCTCCGATCGCCGCGGGCACCGCGAAGCCCATCGTGCCGGCGCCACCCGAGTTCACCCAGGTGTAGGGCTCCTCGTAGCGCCAGTACTGGCTGCACCACATCTGGTGCTGGCCGACGCCCGAGGCCAGGATCGTGCCCTCCGGGGCGGCCGCGTGCAGTTGCTCGACCACCGCCTGGGGTTTGAGGGCGTCACCTTCGACATGGGGCTCGTATGCGATCGGGTAACGCTCCTGCCAGCCGCTGATCGTCGAACGCCACGCCGATCGGTCGGCGGCCTCGGTCCCGTGCGCGATCAGCTCGCGCAGCACGTGGACCAACTCGCCGATCACCTGGCGGCAGTCGCCGACGATCGGCACGTCGGGCTGGCGGACCTTGCCCAGCTCCGCGGGGTCGATGTCGACGTGGATCACCTTCGCGTCGGGCGCGAACCCCGACACCTTGCCGGTGACCCGGTCGTCGAAGCGGGTACCCAGCGCGATCAGCAGGTCGGCCTTCTGCATCGACATGACCGAGGTGTAGGTGCCGTGCATGCCGGGCATTCCCAGGGCGAGTGGGTGCGAATCGGGGAAGGCGCCCCGCGCCATCAGCGTGGTGATGACGTGGATGTCGCACAGCTCGGCCAGCTCGCGCAGCTCCGCCGCCGCGCGGGATTTGAGGATGCCGCCCCCGGCGTAGATCACGGGGCGCTTCGCGGCGAGGATCATCTCGGCCGCCTGGCGGATCTTCAACGGGTGGCCCTTGGTGTTGGGCTTGTAGCCGGGTAGCTCCGCGGCGACGTCCGCATCTGACGGCCAACCCCATTCCATGGCCGACGCCGGGCTGTTGGCGTCGACCAGGTCCTTGGGCAGGTCGATCAGCACCGGGCCGGGGCGGCCCGTGGTGGCGATGTGGAACGCCTCACGCACGACCATCGGGATGTCCTGCGCGGACTGCACCAGGAAGTTGTGCTTGGTGATCGCCTGGGTGATCCCGGTGATGTCGGCCTCCTGGAAGGCGTCGGTCCCGATCGAGGGCCGGGCCACCTGGCCGGTGATGCACACCATCGGCACCGAGTCCATGTACGCGTCGAGCAGCGGCGTGACGATGTTGGTCGCGCCCGGGCCACTGGTCACCATCGCGACCCCCGGTCGCCCGGTCACGTGCGCGTAGCCCTCGGCCATGTGGCCCGCGCCCTGTTCGTGGCGCACCAGGATGTGGCGGATCGGCGAGTCGAGCAGCGGGTCGTACACGGGCAGGATCGCGCCACCGGGAAGGCCGAACACGACATCGACCCCCTCGGCCTCGAGGCTCTTGATCAGTGCTTGACCACCGTTCAGTTTCATCGTGGTTCCTTGTTGCGGTTCGGGTCGGGATCTTCTGAGGCCGGTTGGCGTTCGTTCGACCCGGAGTCGACGCTAGGCCAACCACCGGGCGAAAACGAGAACGACCTCCCGTCTGGGAGGTCGTGGACGCACGCGGGGAGGTACAGGCGTGCGTCAGGTGCGTACGAGGACGTCGGCGACGTGGGACATCACGGTCGATTCTGCCACGCGTACCGCGATGTGGCAACCCGGTTCACCCGGGGCCACCGCGCCACCCGGTCGGTGGTGACAGCGGTGGCCCTCGGGCAACCCTGATCGGCGATCAGGGGCCGCTCTGGTCGTCGGGCACGAGCGCATAGGTGCCGAAGCACATCTCGTCCTCGGTGCCGTCCGCGAACATGATGTACTTCGGCGCACGGTTCGGGTCGAGCGAGCGGTCGAAACTGCACTGCATCAGGATCTTCTGACCGGCCTCGACGTGCAGCGGCTTGGCGAGCGGATAGTTCATCTGCCAGTCGAAGTTCCACACGGGGATGTCGAGCAGGATCTTGGACTGGGGCGTGTCCGGATCGAGTGTGAGGCGGAACGACTTGCCGATCGTGTGCATGTGCCCCAGCACCGAGATGATCGTTCCCGATTCGGGCACGGTCGTCAGGCACTCGGTGTGGACGATCTGACCGTCGAAGTCCTTGGTCAACTCCTCGGGGGTCTTGCCGCACAATCCGAGCAGCGCGTTCTCGACGAACGAGCCGCCCGCGCCGTAGAGCCGCATATTGTCCTTCGCGGCGGCGTCCCGGTCGCACAGCTTCGCCTTCACCCCTGGGGCACACGGGATCTCGACCGGTGCGAGTGGGTTGACGACCCGGATCTTCTTGCGCTGCGCGGCGACCGGATCGAGTTGCAGGGTCAGTCCCGAACGGTCCGGGGTGGCCTTGCCCTCGTGGTGGTAGTGGATCTGGAGCACGAGCGCGTCACCGGGCGCCAGGTAGAAGCCGAGGTCGTCGCCGAACGACGACGGGGTCTGGCCGGGCACCCAACCCGCGACGAGGTTCGACTGACCGGCGAATCCGGCGTCGCGTCGCTTCGAGAAGCCGGCCCTCGTGGGCTTGCCGGGCACGTTCGCGGTGCCGAAACAACTCCAACCCGGTTTGCCGTCCTTGCCCGACATCTTCACGGCATTCGCCTTCTGATCGGCCGAGATCAGGAACACCTGGGCGTGGTGCAACTCGGGGATCTGGTCGGCGACGAAGCCGTACCCGGTGAGGAACATCGGCTTGGAGAGTTTCGGGTCGAGCACGAAGCAGCGGTACTCGTTCTCCATGTCGGAGTCGCCGGTGAAGGTCGGGATGAGCAGCGTCTTGTCGACGCGCGGAATGTTCTCGGCGACCTTCGCCGAGGGCTTGATCGGCGTGCTCGCGGGCACGTCGAGCTTGCCGCCGGTCTTCGCCCAGTCCGCGATCGCCGTGATCTGCGCCTTGGTCAGCGTGTTCTTGTGGGCGAGTGGCACTCCCTTGGCCGATGCCGGCCACGGTGGCATGTACTTGGTCTCGGTGACGGTCTGGATACCTTCGGCGATGTCGGCGGCGTCCCGGGCCTTGGAGAGCTCCCAGTGCACGGCGCCGACCTGACCCGGTCGGTGGCATTCCGAGCAGTGGTCCTCGAGGATCGGCATGACGACCTTCGAGAACGACGGCCCCTCGGCCGACGACGCCTTGGACTCCGGGCCGCTGATGGTCTCGGGGATCCGTTCGGTCGCCGGATCGACCGCGTGGAGCTTCATCGTCAGCGTGGCGTCGTTGCCTGCCGAGACCAGCCCCTGGATCGAGACGTGTTCGATGTCGAAGTCGCTCAGCTTGATCGGCGCCGTCGCGGTGAGGTCGATACCGTGCTCGGCGAGGGTTCCCTTGGCGTCCCAGGTGACCGGGTGGGTCACCCCGTGCACTTCGGCCTTGCCCTCGATCGTGAACGAGACCGGCTTGCCCACTTCGAGCTTCGCCGGGAGTCCCTTGAACGCGGTCACGGTGAACTTGGCGAGCGGGTACGCGTGCGACTGGAGGAAGTCGGAGCGGATGCGGGCGTCACGGAGCCGGTTGTCGGAATGGAACTGCTCGATGTTCGCGACGATGACCCCTGCTCGGCTCGCGGCCGGGTCGTCGGCGTTCACGGCGATGTCGCCGGCGATGCCGTTCGTCGTGCCCTTGGCCTTCGACACGCTCCGGCCGGCGAACTTCTCCGAGACCTCGTAGCTCAGCGAAGACTTGGTCGGGTCGATGCGGAACACCGACTCGTCCGGGCGAGCCACGAGGGTGGGCGCGTCGGGCACCGAGTACGTGACGGTCTGGTAGGGCGACGACGTGACGTCCCGGATGGTCTTCGCGATGAACGCCCCGACGCCGAGCAGGACCAGCACCACCGGCGTGCCGACCCACAACAGCAGACGACGTCGCTTCGGCGGCGGTGCGTCGTCGTCGGCGCCGACTTGCTGTGCGGCGCGCACAGCGTCGTCGGAGCGATTCTCGTCCCCGTTCATCTGACCCCCAGATGCGATGTTGGAATGGGAATCAGCATGCCACATCCGGGCGCGACGAGCGCGCTCGTCCGGCCGTCGTGGCGGTGGTGCCGCAGCGGTTGGTGTCGCCGAAGCGGGCTCGAGGCCGCCGAACCCGAGCCCGGTGTCGCCGCGTTCAGGGTCGGGTGATCGCGCCCTGTTCGGCACCCTGGGCGAGCGCGGCGTACTTGGCGAGCACGCCCGAGGTGTAGCGGGGCTCGGGAAGCTTCCAGTCGGCCCGACGTTCGGCGAGCGTGGCGTCGTCGACGTCCAGGTCGATGGTGTGGGCATCGACGTCGATGCGGATGACGTCACCGTCCTCGACGAACGCGATCGGGCCACCGTCGACCGCTTCGGGGGCCACGTGGCCGATGCAGAACCCGTGGGTGCCGCCCGAGAAGCGCCCGTCGGTGATCAGTGCACAGTCGCCGCCACGCCCCGCCCCCTTGAGCGCGCCGGTCACCGCGAGCATCTCGCGCATGCCGGGGCCCCCCTTGGGGCCCTCGTAGCGGATCACCAGCACGTCACCCGCGTTGATGGTGCCCGCGAGGATCGCGTCCATGCAGGCCTGTTCGCCTTCGAACACCCGGGCGGGACCTTCGAAGAAGTCGAAGTCGATGCCGGCGACCTTGACCACCGACCCGTTCGGGGCGAGCGACCCGGTGAGAATCGCCAGGCCGCCCTGCGCGTGGATCGGCGCGTTCATCGCATGGACGACGTCGCCGTCGGGGGCGGGCGGGTCGAGGGCTTCGAGGTTCTCGGCGACGGTCCTGCCGGTCACCGTGATCTCATCGCCGTTGTAGACGCCGGCCTCGAGCAGCTCGCGCATGACCACGGGGATGCCACCGATCCGGTCGATGTCGACCATGTGGTAGCGGCCGTGCGGCTTGGTGTCGGCGATGTGGGGCACCTTGGCGGCGATCCGGTTGAAGTCCTCCAGGTGCAGCTCCACCTGGGCCTCGGCCGCGATCGCCAGCAGGTGCAACACCGCGTTGGTGGAGCCGCCGAGGGCCATCGTGATGGCGATGGCGTTCTCGAACGCGCCCTTGGTCATGATGTCGCGGGGGCGGATCCCGGACCGCACGAGGTTCATCACGGCCTCACCCGAGGCGAACGCGTCGTCGTCACGACGACGGTCCACGGCCGGCGGGCTGGCCGAACCGGGCAGCGACATGCCGAGCGCCTCGCCGATCGAGGCCATCGTGTTGGCGGTGAACATGCCGGCGCACGCGCCTTCGGTCGGGCAGGCGTTGTGTTCGATCGCGTCGAAGTCCTCGTCGCTGATCGTACCGGCGGCCTTGGCGCCGACGGCCTCGAACACGCTGGTGATGTCGAGCGCCCGGCCCTTGTGGTGGCCGGGGAGGATGCTGCCCGCATACATGAACACCGACGGCACGTTGAGCCGGGCTGCCGCCATCAACATGCCCGGCAGCGACTTGTCGCACCCGGCGAAGTCGACCATCGCGTCGAACCGTTCGGCGTGCATGACGGTCTCGACCGAATCGGCGATCACCTCGCGCGACACCAGCGACGCCCGCATCCCCTCGTGGCCCATCGAGATGCCGTCGGACACGGCGATCGTCACGAACTCGATCGGGAACCCACCGGCGTGACGCACGCCGTCCTTGGCCCGCTCCGCGAGCCGCTTCATCGGCAAATTGCACGGGGTCACCTCGTTCCATGACGAGGCGACGCCCACCTGCGCCTTGGACCAGTCGTCGTCACCCATGCCGATCGCGCGCAGCATGGCCCGGGCGGGCGCCCGCTCGTATCCGTCGGTGACCTCACCGGAGCGGGTCTTGATCGTGACCTGGGTTCCATCGTCAGCCATGGAGCGTGACCTTACGCCCCTCGGCCGACCCGGCGGCATCCGATTCGGCCCCGCCGATGGCATGATCGGCACCATGATCGATGCCGGATTCGCCACCGAACGTCTCGCCCACCTCGACCGCGTGCTGCACGCCTACGTCGACAAGGGCCTGATCCCCGGGGTGCAGACGCTGATCTGGCGTCGTGGTCGGCTCGTGCACCGGGATCGGTTCGGGTACGTCGATGTCGACGGGGCCACGCCCGTGGCCGACGACACGATCTACCGGCTCTATTCGATGACCAAGCCCGTCACCTCGGTCGCGTTGATGATGCTGTACGAGCGCGGCCACTTCCTCATGGAGAACCCGGTGTCGCGGTGGATCCCCGAATTCGCCGACCTCGAGGTGTTCACCGGGGGCACCGCGGACGCACCCGAGACGCGGCCGTCGGAGACACCGTTGACGGTCCATCACGTGCTCACCCACACCTCGGGGCTCACCTACGGATTCCAGTACGCCCACCCCGTCGACGAGCTGTACCGCCGGGAGGCGCTGGGCGACTTCTTCTCCGCGCCCGACTACGACCTCGACGGGGCCATGGAACGCCTGGCGGCCCAGCCGTTGCAGTTCGAACCGGGCAGCGCGTGGAACTACTCGATGTCGACCGACGTGTGCGGGGCGCTGGTCGAACGCATGAGCGGCATGAAGCTGGACGAGTTCTTCGAGGCCGAGATCTTCGCACCGCTCGGCATGGTCGACACGGGTTTCGTGGCACCCGAGGCCGACCTGATGCGGTGTTCGCCGCTGTACGTGGTCGCGCCCGAAGGGGGCATGAACCGGCTGGCGTCGGCCCGGTCGATGACCCGGGCCCCGTCGATGCTGTCGGGCGGTGGCGGGCTGGTGGGCCCGGCCGACGACTACCTGCGCTTCTGTCGGATGCTGCTGGGCGGCGGTGCACTCGACGGGACGCGGCTGCTGTCGCCGCGCACGGTCGACTTCATGATGGCGAACCACCTGCCCGGTGGCGCCACGATGAACGACATGGGCCAGGCCACGTTCTCCGAGATCGCCATGGCCGGCACCGGGTTCGGACTCGGGTTCTCGGTGCTGGAAGACCCGGTGGCCAACGGCGCGCTCGGTTCGCCCGGCCTCGCCGCCTGGGGTGGCGCGGCGTCGACGGCCTTCTGGGTGGATCGACGCGAAGATCTGGCCGTGGTGTTCATGACCCAGTTGCTGCCGTCCAACACGTACCCGTTGCGACGCCACCTGCAATCCGGCGTGTACCAGGCGCTGGTGGACTGAGGGTCGGGTCATCCCCCGAGGCGCTCGGCGAGCTCCAGCCAGCGTTCCTCGAGTGCCGCCGTCTCGGCCTCGACCGCTCGGAGCTGCTCGTCGAGCCGTCGCAGACCGACGTGGTCGGTGTGGTCGTGGGTCGCCATGCGCCGGTGCAACTCCTGAACCTGGGCGGTGCGTTTGTCGATCCGGCGTTCGATCGACGCCACCTCCTTCTGGGCGCCTCGCCGTTGGGCACCCGACAGGCTCCCACTCGACGGATACGGTCCACGGCCGGTCGAGGACGCGACCACGCCGGAACGCGGAGCGGGCCCACCGGTGCGGCGGCGAAGCTCCAGGTAGTCGTCCACCCCGCCGGGCCGGGCTCCGACGAGCGCACCGCTCTTTGCACCGTCGACCCGGCTCCAAGGGGGTTTTCCGTGCAAAGTCGCGACGACCGTGGCTCCTTCCGGGCCGACCAGGATCCGAGCGGTAGCATCGTGGGCCATGACGAGCGCCGCCACCGTCGACGCGCACCGTCACGACCCTTTCGGAGCCGACGCGAACGGGTCGGTGATCGTCGGCCACGGCGTCACGAAGAGCTGGAAGTCGACCGCGGTGCTCAC
>JBDZVK010000396.1:0-2238 GCA_040255725.1 Actinomycetota bacterium | reverse complement strand
GGGTGAAGGCGGCGTCGCTGAACCGCCACGACCTGTTCACGTTGCAGGGCGTGGGGATCACCGAGGACCGCCTCCCGATGGTCCTGGGCTGTGACGCCGCGGGCGAGGACGCGGACGGCAACCCCGTGATCGTGCACTCGGTGATCCCGAGCGCCGACTGGCAGGGAGACGAGACCTTCGACCCGAAGCGGTCGTTGCTGTCGGAACGTCACGACGGCGCGATGGCCGAATGGGTGTGCGTACCCCGACGGAACCTGGTGCCCAAGCCCGAGGAGTTGACCTGGGCCGAGGCGGCGTGTCTGCCCACGGCGTGGTTGACCGCGTACCGCATGCTGTTCGCGAACTCGGGCGTGCAACCCGGTGGCACGGTGCTGGTGCAGGGGGCGAGCGGCGGGGTGGCCACGGCGTTGCTGGTGCTGGGGCGGGCGACCGGGTACCGCATGTGGGCGACGGCCCGCAGCGAGTCGAAGCGGGCGAGGGCGCTCGAGATCGGCGCGGACGCCGTGTTCGAGTCGGGGGCGCGCCTTCCCGAGAAGGTCGACGCGGTGATGGAAACCGTCGGCGAGGCGACCTGGGCGCATTCGGTGCGCTCGACCCGTCCCGGCGGCACGATCGTGACCTGTGGCGCCACGAGCGGGCCGAACCCTCCGGCCGATCTGACCCGGATCTTCTTCCTGCAGCTCCGGGTGATCGGGTCGACGATGGGCAACCGCGACGAACTCGAGCGGCTCGCCCGGTTCTGTGCGAGCACGGGGGTGCGGCCGGTCATCGATGCCGAGATGCCGCTCACCGAGGCCCGCGGGGCGTTCGAGCGGATGGTCGCCGGCGACCAGTTCGGCAAGATCGTCCTGGTGCCCTGAGCCGGCACCGCGGCGTCCGGCGTCGGCAGTGGCCCCGGCGGCCGGTGACGGCCGCGAGGAGGACCTCGTCGACGACGAGACGGCCGGAACGGACCCCTCGATGGCGGCGACGAACCGATCGTCGGCGACGTCCAGGAGGCGGTCGTGCACCCGTCCAGGTCGCGGCGCACACCGACTACCGGCTCACCGGCTGGTTGCGCACGTCGAACAATTCCGACAACGGGTTCGTCGGGGTTCGGACCACCGGCGGCCAGGTGATCGGCGAGCGTCGGTTCACCAGGTTCGGCGACTACACGGAGGTGACCGTCGACGTGAGGCTCGCTCCGGTCGGCTGACCGATCGGTCGACGCGGCACTTGCCGCGTCGGCACGGGGCGGTTCCCCACCCACGAGCGCCCGGTCGACGGCGCCCGGGGAACTCGTGCCCGATCGGGCACCCGACAAACCCGTCGACATCGACCGGGACGTCGATCCGACGAGACCGCTCCCGACCACACCCAAGAGGGGTCCGGACTTCGGTCCGGGCCCCTCGTCGCGTCCCGGCGACCCGGCACGCGCATCTCCGGCAGACTGGCGGACATGACGACCATCGCGGATTTCTCGGCGACCACGATCACCGGTGACGACCAGCCGCTCGCCGACTACGCCGGCAAGGTGCTGCTCGTGGTCAACACCGCGTCGAAGTGCGGGTTCACGCCCCAGTACGCGGGGCTGCAGAAGCTGTACGAGGATTTCGGCAACGACGACTTCGCCGTGCTCGGCTTCCCGTGCGACCAGTTCGCCCACCAGGAGCCAGGCGACGAAGCCGAGATCGCCGCATTCTGCGACACGACCTACCACGTCACGTTCCCGATGTTCGCCAAGATCGACGTGAACGGCGCTGACGCCCACCCGCTGTACGCGTGGCTGCGCTCCCAGAAGTCCGGACTGCTCGCCAACCGGATCAAGTGGAACTTCACCAAGTTCCTCGTCGGCCGCGACGGCGGCGTGATCCGCCGCTACGGGCCCGCCACCAAACCCGAGAAGCTCACCGACGACATCCGGGCGGCGATCGCCTCGACGGCCTGAAGCGACCTCGACGGGCACCCCGGGGCAGTTGCGGTCGCTGCGGGGCCGGTCGGGCTCCTGGTCGAATCCTGCGGCGGCGTTCACACGGTCTTCATGGAGCAGAGGTTGCATCGACCCCGATGGACACACCACCACAGCACGCACGACCCCGCCCGCTGCCGACGGGATTCGCCGTGATCGCGCTCGCGTTCGGGCTCCTCACCGTCGGCGGTTGTGGCTCGGCACCACGCAGCGGCGGAGCGAAGGCACCGGCATCGACCGGCCGGCCGGCGGGCCTGCCCACCGGCTCGTCGTCACACCGGATCGAGATC
>JBDZVK010000395.1:1200-2259 GCA_040255725.1 Actinomycetota bacterium | reverse complement strand
GGCAGTTCGAAATCCATCGGCCCGGACGGTAGCTTGCCGGTCACATGGCCGTCGGCTTCCGCCTCCGATTCCCCGGTTCCGTCCAGGTGGAGCCGTGAGCGACCAGCCGGGGTTGCGCCTGGTCGCCGTCTCGGGATCGGCGCCGGGCACGGTCCGGCTCGACGGCGCCGAGGTGTCGAGCATCACCGCCGCGCTCGACGCGGCCCGACCCGGCTCGGTCGTCGAGGTCGGCCGCGGCCGCTACGACGACGACACCGAGACCTACCCGCTCCGGGTCCCCGACGGCGTCACCCTGCGAGGTCCCACACCCCCCGACATCCCCCGGGAAGCGCGCAAGCATCTCCCCCCGCCGGCGCCGGCGCTGCTGGTCGCCGCGGGGCCGGTGATCGAGGTCGTCGGCACCGACGTGCAGATCGAACAGCTGCACCTGCGCTCCACGCGACCCGGCACCGGCCCGACCCTGGCGATCGGTGCGGTCGAACGAGTCGTGTTCGACACCTGCACGGTGTCGGGGTCGGTGCACGTCACCGGTGTGCACGATCTCGAGGTCCGCTGGAGCACGATCGAACACGGTCGACTCGTCGTCCGCGACACCCACACGGCGCGGATCGTCGGCGGCGGCATCACCGGCACCCACGGCGCCGGCGCCCTCATCGACCTCCGCGGCGGCGCCACGACCCGCATCGAGGCCATGGCGCTGACCGACGCGGTCGTGGGAGTCGCCACCGACGGCTGTGACGACGTGCTCGTCTCGGGCTGCGCCGTGCTGGCCGACGACACGGCGGTCCGGATCGACGGTTCCCGCCACGTCGGGGTGAGCGGCAACCGCCTGCGTGGCCGGCGGGCGGTGCACCTGATCGGCTGCGGCGAAGGCGGGATCACCGCGAACGGCGTGGAGTGGGCCGAGGTTGCGTTCACACTCGAGGAGAGCCCCGGCATCACCGTCGCCGCGAACCACATCGGTGAGGCTCGCGTCGAGACGACGACGACGCTTCGCTGAACCGCCGCTGTCGGCCGCCGCAGAGCCGACGCCTACACTCGTGCCGCCCATGCCGGTGC
>JBDZVK010000395.1:0-1100 GCA_040255725.1 Actinomycetota bacterium | reverse complement strand
GGGGAACCCATGACCGGTTGGAACTTCGCAGACGTCTGGGAGATCGTCGCCCGGCAGATCCCGGACGCCCCCGCACAGATCCAGGGGGACCGCCGTCTCACCTGGGCCGAGTTCGACCGGCGCGCCGACGGGGTCGCCCGCTTCCTGCTCGACGCGGGCGTCGCCGAGCAGGACAAGGTCGCCCAGTACCTCTACAACTGTCCCGAGTACCTCGAGTCGGTGTTCGCCACGTTCAAGGCCGGACTCGTACCGATCAACACCAACTACCGATACACCGACACCGAGCTGGTGTACCTGTGGGACAACGCGGACACGGTCGCGGTGGTCTTCCACGGCGTGTTCACCGAGACGATCGAACGGATCCGCAACCAGGTTCCCCGGATCACCACCTGGCTCTGGGTCGACGACGGCTCCGGTGCATGCCCCGACTGGGCGACGCCGTACGAGGACGCCGCCGCGACCGAACCGGGCGAGCGCCCGGTGCAGGGGCCGTGGGGACGCAGCGGCGACCACCTGTCGATGATCTACACCGGTGGCACCACGGGCATGCCCAAGGGTGTCATGTGGCGCCAGCACGACCTCTTCTGCAACCTGGTGGGCAACTTCATGCCCGAGGCCCGCGAGCGGGTCGACTCCGAGCTGATCACCGCCCAGGTGGCCGGCCCCGGGCCGATCGGCATGCCGGCGTGCCCGCTGATGCACGGCACCGGTCAGTACACCCAGCTCATCGTCATGAGCCTCGGTGGATCGGTCGTCACGCTCGAGAGCCGCAAGCTCGACGTGATCGAACTGCTCGACACCGTCGAGCGCGAAAAGGTGCAACAGATCGCGATCGTCGGTGACGCGTTCGCCAAGCCGATCCTCGCCGCGCTCGACGCCGAGCCCGACCGGTGGGACCTCTCCAGCCTCTTCCTGATCGCGTCGTCGGGCGTGATGTGGAGCGAGGAGTCCAAGAAGTGTCTGCTCGCCTACCAGCCGGGGATGATCCTCGTCGACGCGTTCTCGTCGTCCGAGGCGATCGGGATGGGTCAGTCGACCTCGACCTCCGGTGGCACCTCGGACACGGCCAAGTTCGTGCTCGGCGAGAACGCCCGGGTGCT
>JBDZVK010000394.1:0-2272 GCA_040255725.1 Actinomycetota bacterium | reverse complement strand
CCGAGCCGCCCGGGTCGCCCCGGGCGCTGGTGCGCTCTTACCGCACCGTTTCACCCTTACCTGTGCTCCGCACCAGTGGTGCGAAGCCATCGGCGGTCTGTTCTCTGTGGCCCTTTCGTCCGACAGGTCGCCCCGTCCTGGCTCGCACCAGCGCCGTGCCCTATGGAGCCCCGACTTTCCTCAGACCCTTCCACCGTCCTCTCGGACGGACGGAACGGTCCGCGGTCACCCGGCCGACTCACCGTCGACCCCCATGCTACACCGCCGGCGCGCCCGCCGGGCGGTCGATCAGTCCGTCGTCGGAGGATCGACCGAAGCCGACGACGGCAGGGCGTCGCGCAGCGAGAGCTGCGCACCGGGCAAGGAGCCGGCGAGTGCGCCCGGGTCACCGAAGAGTCGCCACACATAGGCCTGGCGCGCATTCGTGGCCCCGACCGCCATGATGCCCTGGCGTTGCTCGGCCCCCACCAGGGTGCTCACGGCGAGCGTGCAGGTCGCGGCGGCCGTGGCCTCGAGTTGGGCGGCGAGGCGGATCAGGCCATCGGAGGACTCTGTCGAGTCGGCGAGTTTCAGGGCCGGTTCGACCAGCTGTTCGTCGACGTACTCGTTCGACCCGGTGTAGGGCTTGCCGCCCGCATGGGTGGTCAGTGCTTCGAGCGCCGACGCATTGGCCTGGTGGTGCCCGGCGAACTGGTTCCCCCACGACGTCGCGTCCGGGTTCAGGTAGGGCGCCGCCTCGAACTTCGCATAGAACGCGGTCAGCGAGTGCTCCAGCGACGTGGCCGTCCGCAACAGTGACCGCCCGGCTTCGAGGGTGGCCTCGTCGGCCGTGGTCGGCGGCGCCGTTGCCGGTACCTCCGTGCTGGCGACCGTGCCCGAGGTGTTCACCACCGACGAGCCACTGCACGCGGCCAGCGTTGCCGCGCCCAGCGCCGAGGCGCCACCGGCGAACAGGAAACGGCGGCGGGTGTGGGTGCGGTCCGGTTGCGTGGTCACGATGCGTCTCCCGTGGTGGTCTCGGGTGCGGCGGCCGTGGTCGTCTCGGGCGCGGCGGTGGTCGTCGTGTTCTCGGTGAACGTGGTCTGCGTGAAGCGTCCCTGGTCGGTCTGCGACCCGGGGACGGCGTCGGGCGTCGGCAGCGGGTCGTCGCTTTGCTGACCGTTCGCCGCGGCCGACCACGCGACGGCCTGTGCGGCGTCGGTGGCGAGGATCTGTGCGGCCGCCCCGGCGAGCGACGGGCTCGTCAGGATCGTGAACGACGACTGGTAGGTGGCGGCGAACCCGTTCTCCATGTCGGCGAGGACGGCGGCCTTGGCGGCGCCGTCGGCGGCGCCGTCGATGCGGGCCTTGAACGTGTCGACGAACGCCTGGTTGGCCTCGGTCGGCACCTCGCCGCCTGCCGCGGTGAGCATCTCGCCGAGTGCGGCGCTCTGCGCGTCGTGGTGGCCGGCGCAGGCGCCGACGAGCGACTGGGTCGCCTCGTCGAACGCCGTGTGGCTGCGGAGCGGTTCGTACAGTGCGACGGCGGCCAATTCGAGGCCGATCAACCAGGTCGTGAGGGCGACCTCGGGCGGCTCGTCGCCATCGGCGGCGCCGGCGAACAGCGAGAACGGACCCAGCGCCAGGCCGAGTGCCGCCGCGGACCCGCCCGCGAGCGCGATGGCCTGACGGCGGGTCGGTCCGCGTCCGGGAGGTCCGACGGCGTCGTCGGTTCCGACGACGGAATCGTTGCCACGCGGGTCGGGCGTCACGGTGCTACCTCCGGGAAACAGGACGTGTGGACGACTCGGACCGGCGCACGGCGTGGGCGGGGTCCGGTGTTCGTCACGGCACTAGATGTATTGGAACGGGTGGTCTCGGGCCAAGTCGTCGCCGTCGGGCGACCGTGACGACGGCGATGGTCGACGGCACCGGAGCGGGGATCCATGTCGGATCAGAAGTCCAGACTCGACAACTCCGGGTACCACTCGCGAGCGCGCTCGACCGCGTCGCGCCAGCGGTCCCGGTCCACCGATCCGGTTGGTTCGACGACCTGTCGAGGGCGGAACAGGGCCGCGGTCTCGTCCGGTCCGGACCACACCCCGACGGCGATGCCCGCGAGGTATGCGGCTCCCACCGTCGTGGCCTCGAGTTCGGGCGACACCTCGACGGGTCGGGCGGTGGCGTCCGCGAGCGCCTGGACGAACGTGGCGTTCGCGCTCATGCCCCCGTCGACGCGCAGCGTGTCGATGGCGAGTCCGCTGTCGGTCCGGGCGGCGTCGACCAGGTCGGC
>JBDZVK010000053.1:5539-12140 GCA_040255725.1 Actinomycetota bacterium | reverse complement strand
TCGCGTGGTCGTGGGCGGCGGAGGGCAACATCCTGTACGGATTCCTGGTCAACTTCGACCTGCCGGTCCTGATGCTGGTCATCGGCTGGTGGCTGATCAGAGAAGACACGCTCCGCCACGATCTGTGGGCGATGGCCGCGTTGGCCGTCGCGCTCGCGACCTCCAGCGTCGGGGTGGTCGTGGCGTTCGCCCTCGGTGTCGAGTTGCTCCTCGGTCGTGCACCGCTGCGCCGGCTGATCCGTTTCGCGCCGCCGGTCGTGCTCTGGTTGCTGTGGTGGATCTTCGACCACGAGGCCACCAAGCCGGCGTCGCTGGGCGAACGGCTCAGCTACGCGTGGCACACGTCGGTGGCGATCCTCGCCGGGTTCACGCTCGGTTGGAAGCCCGGCGCGGTCGTGTCGGCGGTGGTGATCGTGGTCGTGGTCACGTGCGCGTGGCGGCGTTGGCGCACCCTCGACGCCCATGTCGTGGCGGTCGGCGCGACGCTGGTGTTCTTCGTCGCGCTCAGCGCGTTCAGTCGGGCCGGGGACATCGCCCTCAATCCGCCCGACTCGCCGCGTTACGTGTGGGTGGGCGACGTCCTGATCGTCGCAGGACTCGTCTGGTGTGCGCGCCGGAGAGCGATCCGTCCGGCCGTCCGGGCGGCCGCTGCCGCCGTGGTCGTCGTCGGCGCGATCGGTCTGGTCGGCAATCTGGGTGACTACCGCTCGTTCGCACTCGGTGACATGGCCCGGACCCACCCGTTCCTCGTCGGCGCCGAGGCCGCGGGATCGCGTGCCGATCCGGCACGGATCCTGCCGCTCAACCTGATCCCGGTGACCGTCGGTGAGTACCTCGACCTGGTCGCATCGGTCGGTTCGCCGGTGGCCGGCACGCCGTACGCTTCGCTCGGCTCCGAGTCGGCGCGGCTCGCCGCCGACCGGCTGTTGATCGACGACGAAGGGCTCGTCGTCGGCGTCGGTGACGCGCTCCCCCGGTGTGCCGGGTCATGGCGGGCCGTCGCCGCGGACGAGGGTCGGTCCCGAGGCGGGATCGAACTGCCGGCCGGTGCGGTGCTCGCGGTCTCCGCACCGGACCGGGCCGAGATCCGGATGCGCCGCCTGGCCCGGGGGTACCCGGTGGAGGCCGATTCGGTCGTGCCCGCGGGGCGCGTCGGTGTCGTGCGGTCGGTGCGCGACGCATCGACGCTCCCGTGGCGGGTGCACGTCGACGCCGAGGACCCGTCGCTGAGGTTGTGCCCGAGTAGCTGAGTCGGCCACACCCGGCGACGCCGCGATCCGGGCCGGAAACCGCCGATGACCGGGTCGAAGCAGGCCGTTCGTGTTCCGGCGTGACCGCTACGCCCGAATCACGGCACTAGAAAGGACCCATGGCGCTTCGCATCGAGGACTACGCGTTGTTGAGCGATCTGTCGAGTTGCGCGCTGGTCGGCAACGACGGATCGATCGACTGGTTGACGTTTCCCAGATTCGACTCGTCGGCGATCTTCGCAGCGCTCCTCGGCGACGCCCACGACAACGGCCGCTGGCTGCTCGCCCCCGACGAGCCCGTCGAGTCGGTGGAACGGCACTACCGCGACTCCTCGCTCGTGTTGGAGACGATCTTCCACACGGCCAACGGCGTGGTCGCCGTGATCGACTGCATGCCCCCGGGCGACGAACGGCACGACCTGATGCGTCTGGTCGAGTGCCGCGAGGGCAAGGTGGCAATGCGGATGCACCTGACCGTGCGGTTCGACTACGGCAGCACGATTCCCTGGGTGCGCCACGTGCCCGGCGGAACCGAGGCGATCGCCGGACCCGACGCGATCCGTCTCGCCACGCCGGTCGAGTTGCGCGGCGAAGACCTCGCCACGGTTGCGTCGTTCTCGGTTCGTGCGGGTGACCGTGTGCCCTTCGGGATGTGCTGGTTTCCCTCCAACGAGTCCGCTCCACAACCGATCGACGCGATCACGGCGGTCGCCACCACCGAGGCATGGTGGAGCGACTGGGTGTCGGGGTGCACCTACGACGGGGACTACGCGGACGAGGTACGGCGCTCTGCGGTGGTGCTGAAGGGGCTGACCTTGCAACGCACCGGAGGCCTCGTCGCAGCCGCGACGACATCGCTTCCCGAGGAACTCGGCGGCGAGCGGAACTGGGACTACCGCTACTGCTGGCTGCGCGACGCGACGTTCTCGTTGATGGCGTTGCAGAACGCCGGCTTCGAGGAGGAGGCGGTGGCCTGGCGGAACTGGTTGTTGCGCGCGGTCGCGGGTGATCCGGGCCAACTCCAGATCATGTACGGACCGGGGGGCGAACGCCGCCTCACCGAGCTCGAGCTCGACTGGCTCGACGGCTACGAGGACTCCACACCGGTCCGGGTCGGCAACGCGGCCCACGGGCAGTTCCAGCTCGATGTCTACGGCGAAGTGCTCGATGCGCTGCACCAGAGTGCGGTCGAGGGATCCGAGATCGACGCCAACGCCTGGTCGCTGTCACGGAACCTCATCGACTTCGTCGGCGGGCACTGGCGGGACCCCGACGACGGGATCTGGGAGGTGCGCGGCGGACGCCGGCACTTCACCCACTCCAAGGTCATGGCGTGGGTTGCCGTCGATCGCGCGATCGCCACGGTCGAGCACTTCGGCTCCGAGGAACTGCACCTGCACGCGACGGCGCACCACCGACCCGTCGATCTCGACGACTGGCGGGCACTGCGGGCCGAGATCGCCGACGACGTGCTCACCCACGGGGTGAACGCCGACGGCGCGTTCGTGCAGTCGTACGGCTCGGATGCGTTCGACGCAGCGCTCCTGCTCGTACCCCTGGTGGGCTTTCTCCCGCCCGAGGACCATCGGGTCGCCGCCACGGTGAAGGCCGTCGAGGAGCATCTACTCGTCGACGGGTTGGTTCGTCGCTACGTGAACACCGACCACGACGGGCTGGCGGGCGAAGAGGCGACGTTCCTGATGTGTTCGTTCTGGTTGGCCGACAACTACGCACTGCTGGGGCGCCTCGACGAAGCGACCGAGCTGTTCGAACGGCTCGCCGGGCTGTGCAACGACGTGGGGCTGCTCTCCGAGGAGTACGACCCGGTGGCGGGTCGCATGCTCGGCAACTTCCCCCAGGCGTTCTCGCACGTGTCGCTGATCAACTCGGCCGGCAACATCTTCTCGGCCCGCCAGATGAAGGCCCAGGCGACCAACGGGTTCACCGGCGCATCCGAGAAGCGCCGGCGGCATCCGAGCTGACCGAGCCCGCATCACGGCCCGCTCCGACCGGGTTCTGGGCCGACACGCGGGTCCGGATCCCGAGCGCGGCCCACCGGACGACCGATGTCGCGGCCACGAAGAGCGGGCCGAGCAGGATCGGGTCGAGCGCCAACCGGAACCGGGCGTTCTCGTAGAAGTCGAATGCGATCGACGCGAGGCCGACCGCGACGACCGTGAAACCGATCCACGTCCTGATCTCGTCGCCGGGTCGGCGCCGTCGACGGACCAGACGCCAGGTCGATGCAACGCCCCGCCACAGCGCGAAGACGAGGGCGCCGACGACGGTGACCAACAGCGGCAGCCGGTCGAGGCCGCCGACCAGGAACGCCGTGGTTGGCTGCGGGTCTCCATCCCCCACGTCGTGCGACACGTGGACGGGGCCCAGGATGGGTTTGTAGAGCGTTTCGAGGGCCTCGAACGAACCGGCCGACGGGTGATCGAACGGCGCCGGCCAACTGGAGAACAGCACGGCGGCCTGGCCGATCGATCTCAGATAGTTGCCTGGTTCGGCCCGGATGGCGGCGACGGAATCGTCGAACGCCTGTCGATAGATCGCATCGAAGCAGAGGGCGTTGAGGTTCGGTTCACCGGTGCTCTTGCGCAACGCGGTGAGTGCAGACCCGTGCCCGGCCGGATCACAGTGCGCGAGGCTCGGGCGTCGCCGTTCGTACTCGGCGTAGCGCGAGTAGGGCTTCAGTGACGCGAAGTCCGAGAGAGTCCCGTCTCGTTGCAGGCGCTCGAGGGTGGCATCGGGCAGCGTCGTCACCGCGATGCGTTCGAGGTTCACGCCCGCGTAGCTCGAGTAGCCCGTGTTGCCGAAGCGGACGTCGAGATACGCCAGGTTGCCGATCACCAGGGCGATGATCAGCGCGGCGGGCCAGAGCAGCCGGAGCGACAATGCTCCCGCGCGCTTGGCCACGACGATCCCGATGACCAGGCCGCCGAGCAGCCACAGTGGATGCAGCAACGTGCGCGTCGAGACCCCGACGAAGAGCACCACGCAGAACAGTGCGAATCGTCGCAGCGACGGCACCGTCACGTAGCGGGCGAAGGTGAACACCGAAGCGGTGACCAGGAAGGTGACCGCCGTCTCGTATCTCAGGAACGACTCGCTCGACACCAGGAGCGGGTTGCTCGCGACGAGCACCGTGGCGACGGTCGCCTGCCAGCGCCGGGCGCCCAGCCGGCAGAGTACGTCCCACAACATCAGCGCGGTCGCGAGGTCCGCGGCCACCCACACGATCTGAAAGGTGAGTGCCGCGGGAAGTGGTGACCACGCCCGGACGGCGCCGACGTAGAAGTTCCACAAGGGCGGCTGGATGTTGAGCTGGGTGAAGGCGACGAAGGGATTCGCCTCGAGGATCGGTTCGTCGATGAGTTGCAGTTGCCCCACCAGGTGGTCGTGGAACCTCAGCCCGGTCGCCCAGAGCACCGCGCGCAGACCGAAGAAGCAGGCGACGACGATCGACAGGTGCGCGCGCTCCCCCCACGGCGCACCGCGACCGATGCTCACTTGCCCGGTGGGCCGAGTGCGACGGCATAGGAGGACTCCACCCAATCGAGCATCGACGCGGACCAGGCGACGAGTTCGTCATCGCTCACACCGGGAACGTCGAACGCAGCGTGCACGGGAAGGCCTGCTCCACGCGCCCAGCGCGCCCAGTAGTCGATCACCGACGCGAAGTGCCACTGTTCTCTTCTCGTGTCCAGTGTCGGGGTTCGTGCAGCGATCGTCCTGGTCGCGAAGACCATGAACTCCTCGCCCGACGAGATCGACTCGAGTGCGCTCCGGACCGCGGGGTCGAGTTCGAGGTGCTCGCCGCGCGCGTGGACCGCGCCGACCGCGCGGCTGATCCGCCGGGTCGCCGACTCCAGGCGTGCGCGGTCGCGGGCGTCGAAGGGCAACGACGCACGGGTGATCACCCGGAACCCCTCAGGTGCGTCCACGACATTGGTCCGGTAGATGAGCAGTCTCGGGGCCTGTTCAGCAGGGTCGCACGGCGTGTAGGCACGCTCGTAGGCCGCAGCGAGATCAAAGGTGTGGCAGGTCCTGATGTGTGCCTGATCGAGCGCCAGCATGAGCGCGTTGGTCGGCACGTTCACCGAGGCCGCCGTGGCCACCGGATTCACCACCCCATGGCCACGCAACGCTTCGACGACGGGCGGCCCGAGTCGGTGGGCGATCTCGACGGCGTCGTCGGTGCCGCCGGGTAGCGACGCCGGAATCGACGCGTGTGGGATGCTCGCCACGGCGACGAATCCGGCCGCGACGGCCGTCGCGGAGTACGAGATCGGAAGCGGCCGCCGTGGCAGACACCGGACCACGGCAAAGGCGAGCGCGAAGGTCACGAACATCGCGATCGGCCAGGTCGACAGGTAGTACCACTGGTAGAGGAGCTCGCCCGGCGAACGCACCATGTTGGCGAACGCGATCAGCATGACCATCCCGGCGAGAACCACCGCACCCGCCGCGGCCCGATCGCGCCGTCGCACACACACCCAGGCGAGCCCGACTGCGGTGACGACGAGGACCACGGCGACCGCGATCTGTGATCCGGTCGCGGGGGTGATGCCCGAGAAGGGGTCCATGAACCGATCGAGCCCGCCGCGGAACCAGAACGGCCACCGCGTGAACAGCGTCATGGTCGTCGCCAATGCCGCGCTGATCGACGTGGCCGGATCGGGCTGTTGCCGCCACGATCGCCACAAGTTGGTCAGGTTTCCCGGATCGTGGGTGATCTCTCCGATGATCGGCGGGAGCCAGGCGATGACCGTGACGACGACCGCCACCAGCACGGACCGAACCGTGCGCCGCCGACCCGCCGCCCATGCAGAACGGTCGCGATGGCGCACCCGGAGCAGGGCGATCAGCCAGATGCCGATGGCCGCGAACGAGATGGCGGGAACGACGAAGGTGAGGACGAGGTGGTCGAGAAACAGAAAGTTGGCGACGAGCGCCAACGCCGGGAGAGCCCGGTCGTCGCCGGCGACGACCGCCCACGCGATGAACAGGAACGACGCGAAGGCGGGGACGATCATGATCATCGGAGTCGGGTTGTGCAACATGCCGGTTCCGAGGCTCAAGTTCAGGATCGCGAGAAGCAGAAACGTGCCCGCAGCGGCTCCGGTGCCGACGGCTCTGCGGACACACCATCCGGCGAGCAGCATCCAACCGATGTTGAGGGCCGCCATCGCGAGCAACGGTCCCCAGGTCACCCCGAACAGACGGGTCGGTCCCCACAACCACCACAGTGACCATGGTGCGGGAAAGAACGCCGGGAAGTTCGACGTGCTCGCACCGGCGGCGAACATCCCGACCAGCCGCGGGTCGGTACCCACCGAATCGCG
>JBDZVK010000053.1:0-5439 GCA_040255725.1 Actinomycetota bacterium | reverse complement strand
CGTCGGATGGCATGGCCGACGATCCTAACTTCGGTGCCCGTCGCCGGTGTTCTTCCCATGGCGTCGCCCGAATCGAGGGCGCGCCGGTTCAATCGAGCATCTCCACGAAACGTTCGAGCTGGCGCAGGTTTCGGCATTCGAACACCCCGTCGCAATGGATCCCGTAGTCCGAGACGATCGAGTCGCCGGTGTCCCAGTAGCTGCGGGGTTCGGGGTTCAGCCAGTACACGTGACGGGCGCGGTGCTGCAGTTCCTTGACGACCCATGCCTGGGACGCGTGGTAGTTGTTGCGGGCGTCGCCGAGGAGCAACACGGTGGTCTTGGGGCCGACCTCGGTGCCCCAGCGTTCGTGGAACGTCTCGAAGGCGTGGCCGTAGTCGGAATGCCCGTCGACCCACACGACGTCGGCCTCGGTGTTGACCCGGTGCACCGCTTCGGTGACGTCTTCGACCCCGTCGAAGAACGAAGTGACCTCGTCGATGCCGTCGATGAACACGAACGAGCGGACCTTCGAGAACTGACTGGCGATCGCGTGCACCAACATCAGCGTGAAGCGGGCGAAGGATGCGACCGACCCGGAGATGTCGGCGATCACGAAGATCTCGGGTTTCGTCGGCCGCGGGTACCGGAACTGTGGCTCCGCGGGCACCCCGCCGTAGCTGAGCGAGTGACGTACCGTCGCCCTGAAATCGAGGGGGCCCTTGCGGCCGTGGCGACGTTTGCGGGCGAGGCGCACCGCGAGGCGGCGGGCGAGGGGCTGCAGGGCCTTCTTGATCCCGTCCATCTCGTCGCGCGACGCGTGCATGAAGTCGACGTCTTCGGGCAGCGGTTTGCGCAGCGTCTTGGCCATGGCGTCGATACCCCGGTCGGCGACGAGACGACGACGGATCTCGGCTTCGATCTCCTTCTTGAGTTGGTCGATGCGTGATTCGAACTCGTCTCTGGTGAGGCGTTCTTCGAGGTTCGAGCGTTGCTGCCCGTCGGCCTGGGCGCTCTGCATCAACCGGTCCATGACCGCGTCGAGGTCGAGGTTCCGCAGGGTCCGGTACAGGTAGTAGGTGCCCCCGACCGGTCGGCCGGGCTCCATGCCGGCGAAACGGCGGACCGCCTGGCGGGCGATGGCACGCATCATCGTGTCGTCGCCGCGCAGCAGCGACTGGTACAGCATCTCGGCGAGCTGTTCGGCGCTCAGCGGCTCGCCCGTACCGCCCTGGCCCTGCCCTTCTCCCTGACCGTCGCCCTGGTTGCCCTCCATCTGGTCGAGCAGGTCATCGAGCGCGTGGCCCGATTCGTCGTCGATCTGCCACGCGGAGCCGCGCATCGAGAAGTACACCTCGAACACGGTCTCGAAGGTGCGCCAGTGGGCGTGGTTCTTGACGAGGGTGGCGGCGAGCGCGTACTTGAAGGTCTCGCGGTCGCCCATGGGGATCTGCTCGACGGCGCGCATCGCGTCGATCGACTCGGTGAGGCTCACCGGCAGGCCGGCATCACGCAACTCGGTGATGAAACCGGTCAGCAGTTCGAAGATCGGCTTCCCGTCGGAGAGGACGGCGACATCACCGGACGCGCCTCGGGCGGCGTCCGCTCCGGTGGGGTCCTCCGACACCGGGGGCCTCAGCGGCGGCCGACGCCGGGAGCGCCGACCGCGGGTGGGTTGGCGACGAGTTCCTTGACGGCCTTGGCGATGTCGGACTGGTACTTGAGCAGGATGTTCGCCGTGGAGGTGGCGGCCTCCTCGTCGACGTGGTCGACGCCCAGCAGCACCAGCGTGCGGGCCCAGTCGAGGGTTTCCGACACCGATGGCGCCTTCTTCAACTCCAGCGAACGGATCGAGCGCACGATCCGGGTGATCTCGTCGGCCAACGACTCGGTCACCTCGGGCACCTTGGTGAGGATGATCTGCTTCTCGCGTTCCATCTCGGGATAGTCGATGTGCAGGAACAGACAGCGGCGCTTCAGCGCCTCGGAGAGCTCACGGGTGTTGTTCGAGGTGAGGAACACCATCGGGATCTGCTTGGCCTCGATCGTGCCCAGCTCGGGGATCGACACCTGGTAGTCCGACAGGATCTCGAGCAGCAGCGCCTCGGTCTCGACCTCGACGCGGTCGATCTCGTCGATCAACAACACGACGGGGTCGTCGGCTCTGATCGCCTCGAGCAGCGGCCGCGTGAGCAGGAAGTCGTCGGAGAAGATGTCGGTCTCGACGTCGGCCCAGGTGGAGCCGTCGTTGCGTTCGGCCTGGATCCGCAGGAGCTGCTTCTTGTAGTTCCACTCGTACAGCGCCTTGGACTCGTCAAGGCCCTCGTAGCACTGCAGGCGGATGAGACGTGAGCCGGTCATCTCGGCGACCGACTTGGCGAGCTGGGTCTTGCCGGTGCCCGCCGGCCCCTCGACGAGGATCGGCTTGCCGAGGCGGTCGGCCAGGTACACGATCCCGGCGATGCCTTCGTCGGCGAGGTAGTCGACCTTGCCCAGGGCTTCGGCGACGGCTGGAACGGATTCGAATCTCGGTTCGGCCATGTTCCCGAGGGTATCGGGCACCTTGACCCCGGGGTCAATCAGTATCGAGTCGTCGCCCACCCCCCACGGAACTTGTCGCAGTTGCTCCCGCCTTCCGGGAGCAACTGCGACAAGTTCGCGGTGGCACCATCAAACCGGCCCGAACCCGCCCGAACGTCCGCCGTCACCGCGTCAGCAGGCGTCGGGACCGGGCGGGACGTCGCCGCGGGTCTGGCCGGTGCCGCGCACCACGAACTTGGCGGTGGTGAGCTGGGCCAGGCCCATGGGCCCTCGGGCGTGCAGCTTCTGGGTCGAGATGCCGATCTCGGCGCCGAAGCCGAACTCGGCACCATCCACGAACCGGGTCGAGGCGTTCACCAGCACGGCGGCAGCGTCGACCTCGCGGGTGAAGCGGTCGGCCGCGGCCAGGTCGCCGGTGACGATCGCCTCGGAGTGCCCCGAGCCGTAGCGGGTGATGTGGTCGATCGCCTCGTCGAGCGAATCGACGACCCGGACGGCGAGCTTCAGGTCGAGGAATTCGCTCGCCCAGTCGTCGTCGGTGGCTTCGCCTGCGCCGGGCAGGTCGGCCCGGGCACGTTCGTCACCGACGAGGGCGACCCCGTCGAGCTGCGGACCGAGAGCTCCGAGGAACTCATCGGCCACCGCGGCGTGCACCAGGAGGGTCTCCGCGGCGTTGCACACCGACGGGCGTTGCATCTTGGCGTTGACCGCGATTCGGGCGGCCATCTCGAGGTCCGCGGCAGCATCGACGTAGACGTGGCAGTTGCCGTCACCGTCGATCACGGTGGGGACCGTGGCGTTGGCGAGGATCGAGGCGATCAGCGACGGGCCGCCACGAGGGATGAGCACGTCGATGTGGTCGCGAAGCTGCATGAAGGCGACCGCGGCCTCACGTGAGGTGTCTTCCACCAGGATCAGCGCGTCGGCCGGTAGGCCGGCCGACTCGTAGGCGCCGCGCAGCTCCGCGGCGATCGCCTTGTTCGACTCGATCGCGCCCGATGAGCCACGCAGGAATGCGGCGTTTCCGGATTTCAGGCACAGTCCGGCCGCGTCGGAGGTGACGTTGGGACGGTTCTCGTAGATGATCGCGACCACGCCGAGTGGCACCCGGACCCGTTCGATCCGCAGCCCATTGGGGCGCACCCAACCGTCCAACACTTCGCCCACCGGGTCGGCGAGCGCGGCGACGTCGCGCAACCCGTCGGCCATGGCTTCGATGCGCCCGGCGTCGAGGCGGAGCCGGTCGATGACGGTCGCCGAGACCCCCTCGGATCCGGCGCGGGCCACGTCTTCGGCGTTGGCGGCGAGGATCGTGTCGGTGGCGGCGACGAGCGCGTCGGCCGCGGCGTGCAGGGCGGCGTCCTTGTCGGCCGTGGAGGCGACGGCGAGGACGCGACTCGCGGCCTTGGCTCGAGCGCCCAGGGCTTCGAGTGCTGAGACATCGACGCCGGCAGAAGCAGCGATGGGTTCTGAGGTGACGGTCACGGAGTCGATCCTACCGATCACCCCCGTGCGATGGCCTCCGCACCACACCCTCCGTCCTTCCAACCTCGATGTCCGGGCGCCAGATCGTTCCGACGCGCCCGTCCCACCCCGCAGTTCGAGGGATTGCGGGCCGGGAAGGGGCCGGAGCAGGGACACGGGTGAGGACCTCCCTAGTGTGACGTCGGTGAGCGAGCAGACCGGCCTCAGTGGGCCCGAAGGAACGACGGCACCCCGAGCGGTCGCCAGACCGGCGCGGCCCGAGGACGCCGAGGCGATGGGGGCCATGTTCGCCCGGGCGTTCGCCGACGACCCGGTGTGGACGTGGATGTGCAAGGCGCGGATGCGCCGCTTCGCGCGTCTCGCGGCGCCGTTCTTCGCGACCGAGACGCGGCAGTACCTTCCGTCGATGTCGGCGTGGACCGTTCCGGGCGCGGACGCGGGCGCGCTGTGGGCGCCGCCGGGCGCGTGGCGGGTGTCGCCGCTCGACCTGGCCCGATGGGCCCCGAGCGCCACGCGCCTGTTCGGGGTGCACCTCCCCCGGTCACTGTCAGCGCTGGCGATGGTCGACAAGGTCCACCCCCGCGAACCGCACTGGTATCTGGCGTTGCTGGGGACCGACCCCGACCATCAGGGCACCGGGCTCGGTTCGACGGTGCTGCGGCCGGTCCTCGACCGCTGCGACGACGAGGGGCTTCCGGCGTATCTGGAATCGTCCAAGGAGGCGAACCTCTCCTTCTACGCCCGACACGGTTTCGAGGTCACCGGTCGGATCGAGATGGGGCGCGACCACTCCGGCCCACCGCTGTGGACGATGTGGCGCGAACCGCAGGCTCCGGGGGCATGAGCGCCCCGGGCGGGTCGACCGTCCACTGGTAGTTTGGGCCACCATGGCGTGCCCAGCGGACCCCGGCGCGTCACGTGGTCATGATCGTCGCGCGGAGGTCGCCGGTCCCGAGCCGGGAGAACGCCGACCTCCCGGGCCGCTCGATCCCCGGCATGCCCTTTCGGGCACCCCCGCTGACGAGATCGAGACCGTGATCTCCGACCGTGACGCCGCCGGTCGGATCCGTGGTGCAGACGTCTCGGAGGCCGAATCGACCCCCGGCGGCCGGGTCGCCGACGCCGCCGCGGCCGGTCACGGGGCCGGTTCCGATCTCGCCGACAGCACGTCGGTGCCCGACGACCGGGCCGAGCTGCGCGGCGTGTCGCAGTTGGTGCGATCGTCGTCGATCGTCGGGGCAGGGACGCTGCTCAGCCGCGTCTCGGGGCTCGTCCGCACCATCGCGATCGCCGCCGTACTGGGCGCCAGCACCCTCACCGACGGCTACAACCTGGCCAACACCACACCGAACATGATCTACGACCTGCTGTTGGGAGGGGTGTTCACGGCCACGTTGGTGCCGGTGTTCGTCGACCACCACGTCCGCCGCGACG